>JAICMB010000093.1 GCA_025929455.1 Bryobacteraceae bacterium
CAGGACGGCCGCGACGGCGAAGAAGGAATTGCGAATCGAGTTTTTCATAGTAGCCTCCCGTAACAGTTCCGGGATTCTTCTCGTCCCGGCGTCCTCGTCTTTTTCATGTCCGAGTACGGCGGGATAGAAGGCACGCGCTGCGCCAATGCGACAAAGGACGGCCGACAATTGTAAGCGATTGAAACGGAACGAGCGCGCTCAGAGCGGCGGGCAAAAACGCGTTCGGGAGAGAATCGGAAAGATAATTTAATATCCGATTGGTGAGTGGCGAATGGCGTGCGGCGTCCCGATCATTCCCCTTCGTGTTCTTCGAGCCAGCGCTCCCGCATTTCAAGGCGGTACTTTCGCCGGTTGGCGGCTTCGTCGTACCGGCGCTGCTCGGTCGCGTTCTCGGGGATAACGGGCGGGACCGGCATAGGCCGGCCATCCTTGCCTAACGCGACGAATGTCAGATACGCGGACGACGTGTGTTTGCGCTCGCCGGTCATGAGGTTCTCGACCTCCACGCGTACGCCGACCTCCATCGAAGTGCGGAACACTCGATTCACACTCGACCGCAGCACGATGAGGCTCCCGATACGGATCGGGTGCAGAAAAGTCATGGTATCGATGGACGCCGTCACCACCGGCCGGCGCGCATGCCGTGCTGCTGCGATTGCCGCCGCAAGATCCACCAGGTGCATGACCTTGCCGCCCAGCACATTGCCCATGGTGTTTCCGTCGTTCGGCAGCGCGAACTCGGAGTATACGGAAGCGGATTCGCTGACTTTTCTTCCTGTCAATTCGCGATCCGGCGCGCTCATGCGGAGCGCCGCCGGAAATTGTCGACAAATACCGCGGCCTGCCTGCGGATCATGTCCGACCCAGACTGATCCGGATCGCCATGCGCGACCGGCCACCAGTTCTTTTCCGCGATGAACTGAACGCGGACGCCGCCGCCTTCCGTTATGGCGTGAAAGCGGACTGCATCGCACGCGGCATCGTTCGGGAAACGGTCGCACGCCCCGCGCGCGTAGCCGTTGTTGCACAAATCGAAATTGGGCGGTTCTATGCCGTGCTCTCCCGCCCTGCACTCGCCTCCGCACATGTCGAGCAGCGGCACACGCGGCGCGACCGCCCAGTTACCGTTCTCAATGCGCGCGGCGGGATAAAAATAGGGACAGCACATGCGCAGCAGCGCGCTATGGTAACACTTCAAAACAGCGTGACGTGTCCACGTCCTATGATGAAAGGTATGAAAAAGCTCTCCGGTGCGGAACTCGACTCCGCGCTGGCCGGACTGCCCGGATGGCAGATGGCAGCGGGCAAGCTGCACCGCGAGTACCGCTTCGCCGATTTCATCCACGCCTTCGGTTTCATGGCTACGGCCGCGCTGGCGATTCAAAAGATGAACCATCATCCGGAGTGGTCGAACGTGTACAACCGCGTTACCGTCGACCTGACCACGCACGATGCCGGCGGCATCACCGATAACGACATCGCGCTCGCGAAGCTGCTCGAGGAAACCGCCCGCAAACTGCAATGAAATTTATTCTGGCTGTGTGCTGCGCCGCCACGCTCGCGCGGGCGGATGCGCCCGTATTCCCGGGCGCGGGATCGATCGACACGGAAATTCAACAAGCTGTCGATCAGGAACTGATGCCCGGCGCCGTGCTCGTTATCGGGCATGGCGGCCGTGTGGTCTATCGCAAGGCGTATGGCTCGCGCGCGATCATCCCGAAGCGCGAGCCCATGACCATCGACACTATCTTCGATGCCGCATCGCTCACGAAGGTGATCGCCACCACTTCATGCATGATGAAGCTGGTCGAAGAAGGCAAGGTCCGCATCAACGATCCGGTTACGAAATACCTGCCCGAATTTCAGGGCGGACACAGCGGGATTACCGTGCGCGACCTGATGACGCATTTCTCAGGGTTGCGCCCCGATCTCGATTTGACTCCGCCTTGGAGCGGCTACCGAACCGGCATCAATCTCGCGCTTGCGGAAAAGTCAGTCAACCCGCCGGGAGTCAAATTCGTTTACAGCGATATCAACTTTATTCTGGTCGGCGAGATCGTCCACCGCGTCAGCGGCAAGATGCTGAACGATTTCGCGCGCGAAATTCTTTTCGATCCGCTCGGTATGAAGGACAGCGGGTTCCTGCCGCCGGCGTCCAAAATCTCGCGCATCGCGCCCACGGAAATCGATCCCATGTCGGGCCGGCCCATTCACGGCGTGGTGCACGATGAGACCTCGCGCGCCATGGGCGGCGTGGCCGGGCACGCGGGCTTGTTCACCACCGGCGACGATCTCGCCAAATTCGCGCAGATGATGATTGACGGCGGCGTCGCGCGCGGGAAGCGTCTGTTCAATTCGCTGGTTATTCGCGAGTTCACGACGCCGCAAACGCCCGCCGATCAGCCGATTCTGCGGGGTCTCGGCTGGGATCTCGACTCACCGTTCTCGGGTAACCGCGGCGAGCTGTTTCCGATCGGTTCCTACGGCCACACGGGCTTCACCGGCACCGATATCTGGATCGATCCGTTCTCAAATACATACATCATTCTGTTGACCAACAGCGTGCATCCGCATCGCGGAAAATCCCTGACTTCGCTGCGAAGCCGTGTCGCTACCATTGCCGCCGCGTCCTTCGGCGAGAACGTTCCCGGCATTCGCATCACCGGCTACAGCGATACGATCACGGGCGCGGGGCTGCATAGAGTAGTCGCGCGCAACGCGGAGGCGATGACCGGGCTCGATGTACTCGCGGCCGACGGTTTCAAGCCGCTGAAAGGTCTGCGCGTCGGACTGATCACGAATCACACTGGCCTGACGCGCGACGGCAAGCGCAACATCGACGTCATGCTCGCAGCCGGCGTGAACCTGAAAAAGCTGTACTCGCCGGAGCATGGCATTGCCGGAAAAGAAGATCAGCCGGATGTCGCGAATACCACCGACACCGCGAGCGGACTGCCGGTGTTCAGCCTGTATCACGGCTCGACGCGCCGGGTCACGCCCGAAATGCTCGACGGCATCGACGCGCTGGTCTACGACATCCAGGACGTCGGGGCGCGCTTCTACACGTATTCATGCACGATGCTGTACAGCATGGAAGGAGCCGCGCAGCATCACATCCCGTTTTATGTGCTGGACCGGCCGAATCCCATCACGGGTGTGCATGTCGAGGGGCCGCTGCTCGATCGCGATCTCGAATCGTTCGTCGGCTGCTTCGATGTTCCGCTGCGACACGGCATGACTTTCGGCGAGCTTGCGACCATGGCGAACGCGGAGCGTCATCTTGGTGCGGAGTTGAAAGTAGTACCAGTACGCGACTGGCAGCGCGGGGACTGGTTCGACTCTACAGGACTGAGCTGGATCGATCCCTCACCCAACATGCGCAGCCTGAACGCAGCCACGCTGTACCCCGGCATCGCGATGCTGGAATACTCGCGCAACCTATCGGTCGGGCGCGGGACGGATTCGCCGTTTGAACAGATTGGTGCGGATTGGATGGATGGAGCCGCGCTGGCGGGCTATCTGAACGCGCGTTTTATCCCCGGCGTGCGGATTTATCCGACGCGATTTACGCCCACGTCCTCCCATTTCGCGGGCGTTCCCATTCAAGGCATCCGGTTCGTGATCACGGACCGCAACGCCTTTGACAGCACGCGTTTAGGATTGGAGTTGGCGTCGGCTCTCGAGAAGCTGTATCCCGGGAAAATCGACTTCAACGCCAGCCGGTTCCTGATCGGCAATCACGACGTGATCGTTTGGATCAAAGAGGGCGTTGACCCGCGGACGATGGAGCTACGGATGCTGCCGGCCGTCCGCGAGTTCGTCGATAAGCGTCAGAAATATTTGCTATATCGCTGATTCTAAGCGCCAGTCAGGACGCGATGGCGCTTATGCTTTTGCTGGCTGCCTTGGACTCCCCTTTGGGTTTGTTTTTGCTCCCGGGCGGCCGTCCCCTCCGTTTTACCTCAGACAGCCAGGCGGGCGGCCGTCCACGCCGCTTGCCCCTCCCCCGAGCGAGGCGCTCTAAAACCATGATCGCCTCTTCTAATTGTTCTCGCTCCTGGCGCAATTCCACCAGGATTTTATTTACATCCATCATGCTTCTCCCGAAAATTTTGCTATTCCCCACTTCCAGCCGTCCGTTCGGAAATGCGAACATTGCCATCTTTCCTCCGAGCGTGACAACAGTTCCTTGTACTCTATTTTTGTCCTAAATTCAATACCCCTGTTCTGTAAACCGAACAGCAGGGGTTCTGGACTGGTACTTTTTGCAGCGTTTCGCCCCAGCCCGCCTGGCACGCACAAAAGTACCTTGACACGTACATAGTGGGTTTAAAACCCCCGCTTTACCCGAGCGAACGGTTAAATCAGGTAAGATCGCCGGCGTCGACGATGGCGCCCGTTCGCGCGTGCCGTTTCCAGTGCAGGTAAAACGGTACTCCGAGGGCGATAATCACGAGTCCCATGAGCGACTCGCGCGGCGATTTCCAAAGGGTAGACGCCACCAGGGACGCCATTGCCAGCACAAATAACAGCGGCACCACGGGATAGCCGAGCGTTTTGTACGGGCGCGCCAGGTCGGGCCGCTTGTGGCGCAGCACGATGACGGAGGCGGTCGCCATCGCATAGAGGATGACGCTCGCGAAAATCACGTACGTATAAAGCTGGTCGTAACGGCCGCTTAACACCAGCAGGCAGGCCCAGCCGGTGAGCGCCAGAATGGAAACGCTGGGCGTTTGGAACCGTGGGTGAATATAGGCAACGGGACGGAAGAACAAACCATCGCGCGCCATCGCGAACGGCACGCGCGCACCCGACAGGATGGACCCGTTGAGCGCGGCGAAAATCGAAATCATGGCCGCGATGCTCACCGCCGCGGCGCCGGGTCCGCCGAGGATCTGGCGCATCATTTCGCTCGCGACGCGGTCGGCGCCCGCCACCTGTTGCGGCGCGAGTACATAGAAATAGGCCAGGTTGGCGAGCAGATAAATGACGATGACGCCCAGCGTTCCCGCGATAAGCGCCAGCGGCAGATTGCGCTGGGGGCGCCGTACTTCGGATGCCACCATGCTCACGTTATTCCAGCCGTCGTAGGCCCATAAGGCCGCGACGAGGGCGGCGAAAAATCCGGTGATGCCGCCGGGCGCGGGAACCCCTCCGCCGTAATTCGCGGCCGTGCCGTGCCCGCCGCCGAGCCCGATCACGATAATGGCCGCGATCAATCCGACCTTCACGATCGTCACGACGACCTGCACGTTGCCGCCGATTTTCACGCCGAAATAATTCACCAGGCCGAGAAAGGCGATGACGCCTGCGGCCAGGATTTGCCCGTAGCGGATCTCGAGCGGCGCGCCGTTGCCGCCGATGGGCAGCGGCACCGTCACCCATACCGCGTTCAGTTCCGGCCGGAAATTAGCTAGGTATAGGAAGAAACCCGTCGCCAGTGTTGCGAGCGATCCGCTTTTCGCCACCCACATCTGCGTCCAGCCATACACGAATCCCCAGAACGGGCCGTATGCTTCGCGCAGATACACGTATTCGCCGCCCGCGCCCGGCAGCATGGCGCTCAATTCCGCGTAGCTGAGTGCGCCGAACAGTGTCAGCAGGCCGCCCACGACCCACACCGCGAACACCATGCCCGGCGATCCCACCGCCAGGATCATGTTCTTCGGCACCAGGAAAATGCCGCTGCCGATGACTGTGCCGACCACGATCGCGGCCGCGCTCCACACGCCGAGGGCGCGGCGCAACCCGAGTTGCCGCTCGGGTGCTCGGGCGACGGTGGCCGCGGATTCAGACGGACTGACGCTCTTCTGCATGCTCTGTTCCTTTGACGGCGCCACCCGGCAGCCAGGAGGCGGCGTATCCTACAAAAAATGTCGCGGAGGTTCCGATGAGAACATACCACGTAAACGCAATATGCGTGAATTGTTTAATCGAAATCATCAACACCAGGCCCGCGATCATGCCGGCCATGGCGGCGTATTCGCCCACCGATTTCGTCAGCAGGCCCAGTAGAAATACGCCCAGCAGCGCGCCGTACAGTATCGATGCGATGGTGAGACCGGCTTCGAGCACCGAGCCCCAGTGCCGCGCGACCAGTCCCACCGAAAACAGGACCACGCCCCACAGCACCGTGCACCATCGTGCCAGAAAGACGTAGTGCGATTCCGGGTGGTTCCGGCCGGCGCGCGTGGCGAGCGGTTTATAAAAATCCATGATGCTGGTGGACGATAGCGCGTTGAGCGCTGCGCTCAAATTGGACATACCGGCCGCGAGAATGGCGGCGATGATCAGGCCCGCAAGACCGGGCGGCAGATTGTTCCAGACAAACTGCGGGTAAATGCGGTCGGCGGGATGCGGCCCCGGCATGTGATTGTCCGTGTAATGCACGTACAAGAGCACGCCGATGAAAAGGAATAGCGTGAATTGAAAGAAAATGACCAGCCAGCTTCCGAACAGCGCGGCGCGGCTCTCTCGCTCGTTGCGTGCAGCCAGGAACCGTTGAACCATCAACTGCTCCGTGCCGTGGCTCGCGGTAGTAAGAAAGCAGCCGCCGATCAGGCCCGCCCAGAAGCTGTAATTGCGCGCGAAGAAGTCCGGTGTCCAGGAAAAGCGGAAATCGAAGATCTGAAATTTGTGCGCGGCGTTACCCACGGCGGCAACGTGCGCCCACGTTCCGGGGATTTGATGGAGGATCACGAAAAAGCTGATGATCGCGCCGGCGACGTATAGGAACATCTGCACGACGTCGGTCCAGATGACGGCAGTGAGTCCGCCTTCGAAGGTGTAGAACAGCGTCAGGCAGACGATCAGGACGATGGAGGCGACTTCGCCGGTGCCGAGCACGATCGATATGATCAGCGAGATCGCGAACACGCGCACGCCTTCGGCGAGTGCGCGTAGCACCAGAAAGGTGCCGGCCGTGAGCTTGCGGATGCGCTGGCCGAAGCGCCGCTGCATGAGCTCGTACGCGGTAAACATTTCGCCGCGAAAGTACTGCGGTAGAAACAGCGCCGAGATGACGATGCGCGCCAGCAGGTAGCCGAACACCACTTGCAGAAATTCGAAATTGCCCGTAAACGACAGCGCGGGCGTGCCGATTACGGTAAGCGTGCTGGTTTCCGCGGAGACGATCGACAGCGCGATTGCCCACCACGGCGCCGTATGTCCACCCAGAAAGTAATCGCGCAGGCTGCGCTGCGACTGCTTGAATCGCGATCCGAACCACGTGATCGCGATGAGGTACGCGGCGATCACGAAGAGGTCGAAGCTGTGCGTGCCGAGAACGGCTGGCAACAGGAGTGCGGGCATGTAGGATGCAACCAATATACGTTGTGAGGCAAAATCAAACCATGCCGCACCGTCGCAATTTTCTCAAATCCGCGCTGCTCGCCGCCGCTCCCGGGATGTTGCGGGCGCAAGCCGCGCCGCCCTCTGCAAATGGAAAGCTGGGGATACCAGGCCCCTTCCCCGGCCGCGTGGTGGAAACGCATCACCCCGGCTGCATCGTGAACGGCGCATACCAGCAAGCGCCCGTTTCCGAGATGATGCATCGCGGAATCATGGAACTGACCGGCGCGCATACATGGCAGGATGCCTGGAAGACGTTCTTCCAGCCCGGCGATGTGGTGGGCATCAAGGTGAGTCCCGTCGGCGGGGCGAAGCTGTGCTCGGATGCGACGGTCATGCACGAGATCCTCGCGGGGTTGGCGGCGGCGGGCGTTCCCGCGAAAGATGTCGTCGTGTTCAGCCGTTATCGCAAAGAGATCTCCGATGCCGGCATCGACAAATGGGTGCCGAGCGAAGTGCACATCACCGCGCCGTCCCATGACTACAGCGAAGTGCAGCTCGACATGGACGGTTACGACCCGAACGTGTACATCGAGATGGCGCTGAAAATTCCGCAGGGTGAGAATTCAGACGACCCGAAGTACCGGCGCTCGCACGTGGCGAAGGTCGTAACGCAGCAAGTAAATAAGATCATTAACCTGCCGGTGCTCAAGCACCATCAATCGGCCGGCGTGACCATCGCGCTCAAGAACATGTCGCACGGCTGCGTGAATAACGTCAACCGCAGCCATCTCACATCTACTCTGAATGCTTGCGGCGAATTTATTCCGACGGTTGTGAACCTGCCGGTGTTCCGCCAGAAAGTCGTCCTACATATCTGCGACGCCGTGAAGTCCCAGTATCATGGCGGCCCTGGCTACAGAGAGCAGTTCGTGTGGGAACCGAAGATGATGTACTTCGCGACCGACCCCGTCGCGCTCGACAAGACCGGACTGAAGGCGCTCGACGCCAAACGCGCGCAGGTCGGCATGGAATCGATCGCGCTTTCGAAGCCCGACAAATACAGCCACTTCCTCAATTGTCAGGTGGAGCACATCGAGATCGCGGGCTCGCTCGGCCTCGGTGAATTCGACGACCGGAAAATCGATGTTCGCCGGATCGCGCTAACATAAACGGCTTCTATGCACACGACACGCCTGCTGGCGCCCGCCGCGCTGGGTCTCTTTCTCTGCGTAAATGCGTTCGCGCTCGATAACGGCCTGGCGCGCACGCCTCCGATGGGATGGAACAGTTGGAATAAGTTCGGGTGCAACGTGAGCGCGACCCTGATCGAGGGCATGGCCGATGCGATGGTGAGCAGCGGCTTGCGCGATGCCGGCTATCAATACATCGTCATCGACGACTGCTGGCAGGTCTCGCGGGATGCGCAAGGCAATATCGTTCCCGATCCGCAGCGCTTTCCGCAAGGCATCAAGGCCGTCGCGAACTACGTCCACGCTAAGGGCCTGAAGTTCGGCATCTACTCGGATGCGGGAACCGGTACCTGCCAGAACCGGCCGGGCAGCCGCGGCTACGAATTTCAAGACGCGCGCGCGTACGCATCGTGGGGCGTCGATTATCTGAAATACGACTGGTGCAATCACAGCACGCAGAACTCCGAGGCGTCCTACGCGACCATGCGCGACGCACTCGCGAAGTCGGGACGCCCGATCGTCTTCAGCATCTGCGAATGGGGCTCCACCAAGCCCTGGCTGTGGGCGGGTCCGGTCGGGAATCTATGGCGCACCACCGGCGACATCGTCGACAAGTGGAGCGGCAAAAAGAAGGTGGACGGGCTCGGCGTGGTCCAGATCATCGATCAACAGGCGGGTATTGAATCGTACGCCGGGCCGGGGCACTGGAACGACCCGGACATGCTGGAAGTCGGGAATCCCGGCATGTCTCCGACCGAATATCGTTCGCATTTCATCATGTGGTGCATTCTGGCGGCTCCGCTGATGGCAGGCAACGACATCATGCACATGACCGACGATACTCGCGCCATTCTCACGAATAAGGAGATGATTGCAATTGATCAGGATGCGCTCGGCGTCCAGGGTCATCGTGTCCGGAAGGATGGGGATCTGGAGATCTGGTCTAAGCAGTTGAGC
>JAICMB010000581.1 GCA_025929455.1 Bryobacteraceae bacterium
AACGCCCGTGCCGGAAATGAGAACGCCCGCGCCGCCGCCTTGAACGAACGCGACGCCCGCGATGTCGTCGTTCAAATCGTCGCCAGCGGGTACATACAGGTGCTCGCCGATCAGGCGGAAGTCAACGAAGCGACTGCCGAAGTCAACACCGCGCAAGCTCTCTACCAGCGCGCCGTCGATCAGCAGAAAGCCGGTGTCACTCCGGCCATCGACACCCTGCGCGCGCAAGTCGAATTGCAATCGCAGCAGACGCGCCTGCGTCAACTACAGAACGACGTGGCCAAGGACCACCTCGCGCTCGCCAGGCTCATCGGCATTCCCATGGGCCAAAACTTCGAGCTCACCGGAAAATTTGAATACACTCCGCTGACCTCCATCACGGAAACCGCCGCGCTCGATCGCGCTCTCAAAAACCGGTCCGACTATCTCGCGTCTCTCGCGCAGCTACATGCCGCCGAACTCGCGCACGGCGCCGCCGTCGCGGAGCGCTATCCATCGCTCGCCCTCAGCGCCGATTACGGAACCATCGGGCCCAGCCCGATAACGAATCACGGCACCTTCACGGTCTCGGCCGGCGCGCGTATGTCGCTATTCGATGGTGGCCGCATCCGCGCCGATATCGAACAAGCCGATGCCGCGCTCGCCGAAAGCCGTGCCACCGTTGCCGATACGCGCGAACGAGTGCGCCAGCAGATTGCCGTCGCATTCCTCGACCTGCAGACTGCCGCCGATCAGGTGCGCGTAGCCGGCAGTTCCGCCGGCCTCGCACGCCAGGCGCTCACCCAGGCGCAGGACCGCTTCACCGCCGGCGTCGCCGACAACATCGAAGTCGTGCAGGCGCAAACGGCGCTGACGAACGCCACTCAGACCTATATAGCCAGCATTTACGCGCACAACCTTGCCAAGGTGGCGCTCGCGCGCGCCATCGGAACCGCCGATCAAAGCATCAAAGAAATGCTGACCACGAAGTAGTGAGGACTGCATGCCCCGCGAACACGAACCGCCCGTCATCGAACCCGAGACCGAATACAACCGGCGCGAAGCGGAACCGGTGCATCCGCCGCTGCGCGCCTCCGAACCGCCCGCTCCGCCGCCGCCCGCCAGGCAGTCATGGTTCAAGCGGCACCCCATCGCCGCGATCGTACTGCTGATCGTCCTCATCGCTGTCATCATCATCGGCTGGTGGGTATGGGGGTACTTGTCCTCCTATGAAGGAACTGACGACGCGCAGATCGACGGTCACATCTATCCCGTCAGCGCGCGCATCGGCGGACACGTGGTCGCGGTCAACACGGACATTAACCAGGTCGTCTCGCGCGGCCAGGTGCTCGTGGAACTCGACCCCAGCGACTACCGCGTCGCACTCGAGCATGCCAGTGCCGATTTCGAGCGCGCTCAGGCTGAGACGCGCGCCGCCCAGACCCAAGTTCCAGTGACCACCACCAGCACGGCCAGCCAGATTTCCAGTGCACGTGCCGGTGTCACCGAAGCCGAGGCCGCGGTTTCAACCGCACAGCAGCAATATCAGGCCGCGCAGGCCCGCATTCGCGAGGCTGAGGCGAACTACAAAACGGCTCTCGACAACGTCGAACGCCTGCGCCCGCTCGCCGCCAAGCAGGAAATTTCGGAACAGCAGTTCGTAGCCGCGCAACAGAACGCCAACGGGGCCGCCGCGGCCGTTGACACCGCTCGTGCGCAGGCCGATGCCGCTCAGCGGCAGATCGCACAGGCACAAGCTCGCGTAGCGCAAGCGCGCGCTGCCGAAGCCGCCACCGCCAGCACGCCGCAACTCCTCGCCGGCAAGCGCGCCAAGGCTGCCTCAGAAGCTGCTTCCGCGGACATGGCGAAAGCCACCATGGACCAGGCGCAGCTCAATCTGGAATACACCAAGATTCTCGCGCCCATCGGCGGTGTAGTGGGCCGCCGCTCCGTGCAAGTCGGTCAGCAGGTCCAGCCCGGACAGGAGCTAATGGCAGTCGTCCCGCTCGACGATCTCTGGGTCACCGCGAATTACAAAGAAACGCAGTTGCAGGACATGCGCATCGGCCAGAGCGCCACCATTCACGTCGATGCTCTCGGGCAGGATTTCAAGGGCCACGTCGACAGTTTCCCCGGCGCCACCGGTGCCCGCTTCAGCCTGCTGCCGCCCGAAAACGCTACCGGCAACTTCGTCAAAGTCGTGCAGCGCCTGCCCGTCAAGGTCGTCTTTGAGCCCGGACAAGACACCGGCCACCGCCTGCGGCCCGGCATGTCCGTCGAAACGAAAGTGTGGGTGAAATAGCGTGCCGGTGAATCCGAGATTGGACTACGTCAAAGCCGCGCCCGGCGTTTACCGCGCGCTGCTCGGCGTGCACAAATACCTGCTGTCCTGCGGCCTCGACGTCAAACTCCAAAACATGGTCTATCTGCGCGCGTCGCAGATCAACGGCTGCGCCTACTGCATCGACATGCACTGGAAGGATCTGCGCGCCGAAGGAGAATCCGAAGAGCGCTGCTACATGCTCGACGCCTGGCGCGAGTCGCCGCTCTACTCCGAACGCGAGCGCGCCGCCCTCGCCTACGCCGAAGCCGTCACCATGCTCCCCAACCGCGAAGTCCCCGACGACGTCTACGAATCCGCCCGCGCCCAGTTCTCCGACGAGGACCTCGCCAACCTCACCCTCGCCATCGCCACCATCAACACCTGGAACCGCATGAACATCTCCTTCCGCCGCGAATCCGGCTCCTACCAGCCGCACCATTAAACGTAGGACAGGCAGTCTTCTGCCTGTCCCGTCCGCAAGCGAGCGATCTGAAACACGTGTGGCTTGGCGGCTCCGCTGCCGTGTGGGGCAGGTTGTCAACCTGCGGCCGATTGTTAAAATCGGCCCCGCCCGTTAACAGCCAACACCCGACACAACGAGCAGATCCACCCGCCACCGCGGCGGTACGGCCTTGCGGCGTCACTGGCGCGGGCGCGTTCCCTAGAAAACATCTGCCGCTATGCTGAGCAA
>JAICMB010000565.1 GCA_025929455.1 Bryobacteraceae bacterium
AAGTTCCTGCGCAGGAAGGCTTACCGCAACAGAGCCTTGCTTTCGTTCATAACATATTTGGGCAAAAATGTCACGGTAAAAATTTGCGCGCGGCCGTGCTGGCGATGTTGTGGACCACCGCGGGGGCGGTCTGCTGGGCGCAAATTCAACCGCCGGTGCCCATGGCTCCGCCGCCCGCGCCGGCCGCCCCCATCGCGAATCCCGCGCAGCAACTCCATGCTCCCCGGCCGAACGCGCCGCCATCGGGAATCGTGCGCATCGACGCGGAAACGGAGGTGTCCGAGGGTTCGGTGCGGCGTCTGCGCGGCTCCGTGAAGCTCGAAACCGAAGACATGGTGCTCGAAGCCGATGCTGTCGATTACGACGAATCCAGCGGCGATGCTGTTGCGCGCGGGCACGTGAAGTTTCAGGATTTCTCGAACGGCGACAAGCTTGAATGCGATCACGCCGAGTACAACGTCGATAGCGAGACGGGCAAGTTTTACGACGTAAAGGGCACCTCGCCGGCTAAGATCCAATCGCGGCCGGGCATGCTGACGACTACGAATCCGTTCTATTTCGAGGGCCGCTGGGCGGAGCGGATCGAGGAGAAATATATCGTTCACGACGGCTTCATCACGGACTGCAAAGTGCCGCGGCCGTGGTGGAGTCTGAACGGACCCAAGTTTGATGTGGTTCCGAACGATCGCGCGATCGCGTATCACGCCATATTCCGTATTCGCCGCGTGCCATTGTTCTATCTTCCGGCCTATTACAAGTCGTTGAAGAAACTACCGCGCAAGAGCGGCTTTCTCACGCCCAACATCGGCAATAGTTCACAGCGCGGGAAGATGTTCGGTGTGGGTTATTACTGGGCCATCAACCGCAGCTACGACCTGCTATACCGGGTGCAGGATTTTACGCAACGCGGTTTCGCTCACACTGCTGATTTTCGCGGAAAAGTGCGGCCGGGCACCGATTTCAGCGTGAGCCTGTACGGCGTGAACGACCGCGGTATCAACGTGGGGGGCGGAGTTTTCAAAGCACCCGGATTGTCGCTGACGGCCGATGGCCGTTCGGACCTGGGGCACGGCTGGTACGCCCGCGGCGAATTGAACTATGTCAGCTCGTTTCTGTTCCGGCAGGTATTCACTGAATCCTTTCACGAGGCTGTGTACTCGCAGGTGCACTCGGTCGGGTACATCACGAAGCACTGGTCGACTTATGCGGTGAATATTGTCGCCGAGCGCGACGAAGATTTTCAGAGCACGCTACCGGGCGACAATATCGCGATTCGCAAGCTCCCGCAGTTTGAGTTCAACAGCCGCGAGCATGAGATTACGATCGGCTCGCTACCTATTTATCTATCGCTCGAATCGACGGCGGGCTTTCTGCGCCGCACGGAGCCGCTGTATCAAACGCGCGCGTTCATGAGCCGGCAGGATTTTTATCCGAAGGCGAGCACGGTGTTTCACTGGAAGGGCTTCAGCCTGGTGCCGGGCTTCGCGGTCCGCGAGACGCATTGGTCATCATCGTTCGCGAATAATACGGGAACACCGGGTGCCTCGGGCGCGACGGGCGGATTCAACGGGCAGGTTACGGGACAGGACTTCGTGCGTAGCGCCCGCGAAATCACGGTGGACCTGGTTCCGCCATCGCTTGAACGCGTTTTTAAAGCGCCCAAGTTTCTCGGCGTCAAGATGAAGCACGTAATCGAGCCGCGCGTTTCGTACCGCTATGTTACGGGCGTCGATGACTTCAACCGAATCATACGCTTCGATGAAACGGAGCTGATGACCGATACTAATGAGTTAGAACTGGCGATCACAAACCGGCTGTACACGAAGAATAAGGATGGCAAGGTGAGCGAGGTGTTGACCTGGGAAGTAATGCAGCGCCGCTACTTCGATCCTACCTTCGGCGGCGCGATTGTACCCGGTCAGAGCAACGTGGTGCTGAGTTCCGCTGACTTAACCGGCTTTACGTTTCTCGACCGCCCGCGGACGGACTCACCGGTGGTATCCGTGCTTCGGCTGCAGCAGCGTGTAAATTTTGAGTGGCGCGCGGACTACGACCCGCTGTTTTCGCGAATCGTGAATAATACGTTCAGCGTCGACACGCGGATTTCGCGTTATTTTGTGTCACTCGGCGACACTTCGGTGCGCACGGACCCGGTGCTGTTCACGCCTTCGAACCAGTTGCGCGGGCTGTTCGCGATCGGCGATCAGAACCGCAAAGGCTGGAACGCCGCGTTCGCCGCATATTACGATTACCGGCGCAGTATCATGCAGTTCGCTACGACACAGTTGACTTACAATACGGACTGCTGCGGCCTCAGTTTCCAATTCCGCCGTTTTGCGTTAGGCGCGCGCAATGAGAACCAGTTTCGCGTAGCGTTCGCGATTTCGAACGTGGGCACATTCGGGACGCTGAAGAAGCAAGAGCGGATCTTTTGAACTCGCTTTCGGTTGTAATCCCCGCGTATAACGAGGCGCGGCGGCTACCGGCGACACTCGATCGCGTGCTGGCGTGGCTCGCGGCGCGCGCGCCGACGTTTAGAGAGTTGATTGTTGTGGATGACGGATCGCGCGACGACACCGCGGTTATCGCCGGCGCGCGCGAGGGCGTTCGTTTGCTGCGCAACCCCGGCAATCGCGGCAAGGGTTATGCGGTACGGCACGGAATGCTGGCCGCGCAGGGCGCGTGGATCCTCTACAGTGACGCGGACCTGTCGACGCCGATCGAGGAAGTGGACAAGCTATACAGGTCCGCCGCTGCGGCTGGGGCCGCGATCGCGATCGGCTCGCGCGCGATCGACCGCTCGCTGATCCAGGTGCATCAATCGAGCGCGAGAGAGTTATCAGGGCGCGCGTTCAATTTAGTGATGCGCGCGATTACGGGCTTGCCGTTCCGAGATACGCAGTGCGGATTTAAGCTGTACCGGCGCGATGCCGCACAGGAGGTGTTTTCGCGGCAGGTGCTGGACGGGTTCAGCTTCGATGTCGAGGACCTATATATTGCGCGGCGGCTGAGGATCAAGGCGGTGGAAGTGCCGGTGGTGTGGGCTAACTCGGAGGGGA
>JAICMB010000786.1 GCA_025929455.1 Bryobacteraceae bacterium
GAGCAGGGCGGCGATGTCGTCGCGGCAGGCTCGAAGGCGGAACAATCCGTCATTGTGGACGGGCGCGCGTTGAAGTTCACGAACCTGAGTAAGGTTTTTTATCCCGACGACGGCACCACTAAACGCGACGTTATCAACTACTACAACGCCGTTGCCCGCCTGATTCTGCCGCACCTCCGCGACCGCCCGTTGTCGCTGAAGCGCTATCCGAACGGCATCGGCGAGGATTTCTTTTTTCAAAAAGATGTCGAGCAGGCGCCGGATTGGGTACGCATTGAGCCCGTCTTTTCTGAATCGAACCAGGCGCCGATACGATTTGTGGTGGCGAACGACCGCCCGACGCTGCTGTGGCTGGCCAATCTCGCGTGTATTGACCAGAACCCCTGGATGAGCCGCGTAGGCACGCTCGACAATCCGGACTTTGTGTTGATCGATCTCGATCCACAGGACGCGCCGTTCGACATGATCGTGGAAGCGGCGCTGCTGGTACGCGAAAAGCTGGATCAAGTGGGGCTTGCCGGTTATCCGAAAACGACGGGCGGCGATGGCATGCATATTTACGTGCCGCTCGAACCGGTGTACACGTATGAACAGGTGCGCCGCTTCGCCGAGATCCTCGCCATTCTGGTGATCAACGAGCGCCCGCGGCTGTTCACGACGCCGCGCGCCGTAGCGAAACGCACCAAGGGCAAGGTGTACTTCGACTATCTCCAGATCGCCGCCGGCAAAACGATTGCTGCGCCGTACGTGCTGCGGGCGTATCCTGGGGCGCCGGTTTCGACGCCGCTCGAATGGAGCGAAGTGCGGCCGGGCCTGCACCCGTCGCAGTTCAACATTCACAATGCGCGCGAGCGCTTCGCGCAGAAGGGCGATCTGTTCGCGCCAGTGTTGACGCGGCGGCAGCGGCTTGAAGACGCGCTGCAGCGGCTCGGCGCGGGCTTGAAGAAGGGCTCATGATGCTGATGACCGTTCTGCTGTTGCTGCAAGCGACGCTGCCGCTGCTGGAGCGGCCGGTGCTGCGGTACACCGGCTCGATCCCATTGCCGGTGGAAGGGCGCATCGATCACATGGCCGCCGACGTCTCGGGTCACCGCGTGTTCGTCGCGGCGTTGGGCAACAACAGCGTCGAGGTCGTGGACGTGAAGAATGAACGCATCATCCGCAGCGTCGGCGGCTTGCGCGAGCCGCAGGGCGTCTATTTCGATGCGGAACAGCGCATCCTCTATGTAGCGAATGGAGGCGATGGCAAAGTGCGCGCCTTCAATGCTCAGACGTTTGCTCCCGTGCGCGACTACGATTTCAACAGCGATGCTGATGATTTGCGCTTCGACCCGCGTGCGCGAGAGTTGTTCGTCGGCTACGGCGATGGCGCGCTGGGCGTAATCAATGTTGATATGCAGAAGCGCGTCGGCGAGACCATGCTCGCCGGGCACCCCGAAGCATTTGAATTGGAAGCGAACGGGCCACGTATCTTTATCAACGTTCCGAAAGCAGGCAATGTGACGGTCGTCGACCGGCGCACGCGCACAGTAGTTTCGAAATGGCCCGTGACGAGAGCAAAAGAAAACTTTCCGATGGCGCACGACGCGGCACGCCGGCGAATCTTCATCGCGTGCCGCAGACCCGCGCGCTTTGTCGCAATGGACGCGAGCACCGGAAGGGAACTGATGAGCCTGCCGGTTGTCGGCGACGCCGATGACATGTGGTACGACAAGCAGCACCACCGTATTTTCGTTTCCGGCGGCGGCGGCTTCATCAGCATCATCCGGCAGATCACGCCGAACCGATACATCCCGGACGGCGCGGTGTCGACGCACGACGGCGC
>JAICMB010000023.1 GCA_025929455.1 Bryobacteraceae bacterium
ACGGAGGCGCCGTGCGCGATCACCGCTTTCTTGTGCTCGGCTTCGAGAATGCCGTCCTGCCAGGCGGTGGAGTCCGCCGGCCACGAAGCGGTGTGCTGCCAATGCAGCAGCATGATATCGAAGTAGTCGGTGTTCGCCAGTTTCCGGAGTTCGTCGATCTTCTCTTGCGGATTCCCATTGGGGCGCGTGGTGACCTTCGACATCAGGCGGTAGCTATCGCGCGGGATGCCCTTCAGCGCGATGCCAAGCATGCGATGCATGTCACCGTACGACTCGGCGGTTTCGAAGAAGCGAATGCCGTGGTCGTAGGCGTAGCGCACGAGTTTCGTGAAATCTTCCTGCCCGAGATCGCGCTGCACGCGACCACTGAAGGTTCCGGTGCCGAACGCGAGGCGCGTGACTTTGACATCGGATTTGCCGAGCGTGACCCAATCGGTGGCGGTCTTGCGTCCGGCGGCGAAGGCAGGCAAGCGTCCGGCGCCCGCGAGGGTCGCGGCGGCGAGACCGGTCTTCAAAAAGTCGCGTCTGGATTGGTGCATCGTCACTTCCTCCAATTGGCAGCATGTTATCACGCGCGGCGTAGCAGGTGGTGCCCTGCAACGCTTACCGCGAGAAAGCCGCCGGTGCCTGGGCCGACGCCTCTGCCTTGTAACGATTGGTCGTAGCCGTTACAGTCGCGTTCCAACTGCTGATCGGGATCACTTGAACGGGTCCTTGCGCAATGCGCCCCGGTATATCGAGTTCAGCCAGGTGTGGTTCTCCGAGCACGAGAGAAACCGGGTCGTGAACCGTTGTCGCATGGACATTTTCCGGGGTTGTATACGTTACGGTGCTTTTCAACTCTAAGCACCCGAGGCCAGGAGACATCGCGTCCCATGCGGTCAAGATTGCGCCATCATCCTCTTTCGTCTCGATAACGGCGGCCGGAAATTCCTGGCCGGCGATGTTGAGAGCTTCGTAACCCACGAATTTGATCGCCGGCTCCGGAGACGTGCAGTTGTTCTCAGGTAATGTATGCCCGTGGATCAGAGAAGGCGTCACGCCGTACGATACGAGCATGGGCTTGCCGAGTGATTGCTGCCATTTGGACCAGTAGTACGTCGTGATTTTGCCTGTTCCTCGTTCGAGCAGCTTCGCGGATTCCGTAACCGGCATGGCATCGGTCGATGGGTTGAACGTCCTTTGGATGTTTGCGATCCGCCCATCGGAAAACTCAGCCTCGGTCGCATCGATTTTGATGGACGGGCCTTTATCCGCGGTCAACACATATCGCGAGGTGAATGTGAATGGCGCGCTGGCGGCTTTGGTGTAATACTTTGCACGGTCGTACGGAGCACGTGTCTGCGCGTTGGCTGGCGTGTGCTGAATTGTGATCGCAGCCGATAACAGCAACAACGTTCCTGGTCGCATACGCCTCTGTACCGTAGATACTTCCGGCCGATGCGGATGTCAAGGGGCAGGTGTGTGGGGCAGACGGCCACGTCTGCGCCGGGAGCTCCAGATCCGGCTGTTCGGGAGTCCTTGAAATCCGCGGCAAGCGGGCGTCGACGCCCGCTGCAGGTCTGGAGACCTGCCCCACTGGGTTCGGCTGTGACCCGGGCATGGGCAGCCAGCAAGACTGGCCGCCCCACGTCGGAATACATACTGATCAGGACAGTAGAGCGATGCGGTATACACTTGCGTGCGCTTGCGCGGTGATCTCGAGGGGCTTTGAATAGCCGCCGCCGAGCGTGATGACCAAGGCCACGCCCCATGCGCGGACTGTTTCGATGACTATGCGGTTCCGCCGTTCCAGGCCGTCCATAGTCAGAGCGAATTTGCCCAGCGTGTCGGTTGCCAGCACGTCGACGCCGGATTGAAAAAAGACGATTTGAGGTGCGAACGCTTCGACGCGCGGAAGAACGGACGCGAGGGCGGCAAGGTAAGCATCGTCCCCTGTTCCCGCGGGCAGTTCGATATCGATGCGGCTGCGCTGCTTGCGGAAAGGGAAATTCACGGCGCAGTGGAGCGATGCCGTGAGCACGTCCGGATCGTGCTCGAACAGCGCCGCAGTGCCGTCGCCTTGGTGCACGTCCAGGTCGATGATGGCTGCGCGTGTAAAGAGCCCGCGCTTTCGCAGCCATGCAATCGCAACGGCGAAATCGTTGAACACGCAAAAGCCCGACCCCTCGGCATAAAAAGCGTGATGCGTGCCGCCGGCGAGATTGCCGCCCCAGCCGGTTTCGAGCGCGTCGGCAGTCGCGTTCAACGTGCCTTGCGCGGAGCCGAGCGTACGGTTCACGAGTCCCTCCGACCACGGGAAGCCAATGCGCCGGATCATTGCGGGCGCGAGAGTGCCGTCTACAAAAGCCTGGACGTAAGCCGGATCGTGCGCGAGCGCGATGACGGCCGGATCGGCGGGCAGGCTGGGAATAAATTCAAAACGAGCTTCGCGAGCGAGAATCTCGCGTACCAGCGCATATTTGCCGACCGGGAATTTATGCCCGGGCGGGAGCGGAATTTCGAAGTGGTCGCAGTAGTACAGCCGGCGCACAGCGCGCGCGCTTATGGACGGACGCTGAGGTCGCGGATGTAAATGTCCTTGAAGCGCATGTTGCCGCGCCCGCCGGAGTGGAGCTGCAGCGCGATGCCGCCGTCCTTGGCTTTCGGCTTCGGATCGGTGAAGTCTACCATCTGAATGCCGTTCAGACGCGAGATGTACCGGTTTCCGACGACACGCAGCAAGTAGTCGTTCCAGTCGTCGCGGCGAACAACGGTCTCGTTTTCAGGCGCGGGCCACACGATCCATTGGCGGCCGACATCGTAAACGCCGCCGGTGTGGTGGGTGATGTTGCAGTCGATTTCAAACTGCGGGCCCTGGCTCACGTCCGCGGTGCCGGGTTTAAATTCGACGCGAAAGAATACGCCGCTATTGCCGTCGCCTTCGCACTTGAATCGCAGCGACAGATCGAAGTCCTTGTAATTCTTTTCGGTCCGCAGATATCCGTAACCCTTGGTTTGGGCCTGGCCGTGAATGGCGCCGTCGACGGCGTCCCACTTCTCGTTGCCGACGTTGGTCCATCCGGAAAGGTCGTGGCCGTTGAACAGGGGTACCCAGTCTTCGCCGGGCAAACGGGGCCGCGACGGCTGCGCGCAGAGCGCGGCGGTGCAGAGGGCCGCGCATAAAACAACGCGCGTTGTGATAAAACTCATCAGGTCGTCTCCAGTTCGCGTTTAATTTCGACGGCAACTTCGCGGGCCTGCTCGACAGCGCCGATTTCAAAACTGATGGCGCCCACGCGCGGATGGCCGCCGCCGCCGTAGCGTTCACAGATGCTCGCGAGATTGTGGCGTGGCTCCATCTTCGCCCAAGGATTCGAGCCCACGGAAACCTTGGTGCGAAAGCTCGAGGTGCTTACCGAGACGGTGTAGATGGAGTTCGGATACAGGTAGTACGGAATGAACTTGTTGTAGCCCTCGAGGCCGGATTCGATCAGATCGAAGAAGACCACGCCGTCGGAGCAGGCCGCCTGTTTGCCGATTATGTCGATGCTGTTGAGGTGCCGTTCATGCAGCGGCAGGTATAGTTTCTGCACCTCGGGATCGGTCACAATTTCGGTGAGCGGCCTGGATCGCATTTGCCGGATAATGTGCTGCACGATGCCGCTGCCTTGGGCGCTTTCGATAACGAGCGTAAGCTTCATGGCGGGCTCACGCAGTTCGACGGCGGCTTCGGCGCTCTCGTACTGCGCTCCGTCGACGATGTCGGCCCATTTTACGAGCTCCGCGAGATCGGGCGCTTCGTAGTTGAACCGGTCGCGCGCTACGGTAGCGATGAACATGGTGCAGGAGCGGAAGCTCGGGTCGTACAGTTTGCGGCCGCTGCGATCCTGGCGAAAATGTTCGGCATCCTCGAGACTGAGGAAGGCGCTCTGGTGATGATCGAACCACCAGGTGAGCCGCGGGTCCGGCGAATATTTAAAATCAACGATTGCATTCACGTCGCCATCGAAGAGAGAATCTTCGAACAACTGCGACGCTTTATGCGCCAGTCCGGTATAGTCAAACTGCGCGCCCGGCGAAAACTTCTGTTCGTGGAAACGGCTGAAAAATGCGGCCGAGGCAGCTCCATCGAAGCAGTGGTCGTGGTAGAGGACTCTCACCCGCATCTAAACTCTTCCATAATCGGAGAATCAATTAGAGTGCCTTATCGGACGGGTGAAAATCAAGTTGGACGTGCCGTGCGGCTTCGCGGCCGCTTCCGGTTGGGGCGCGGGCGGTCTGGACGGACGCGGTACGCGGTAACCTCAAAGTAGACGGGGATGGGTTCGCAATTGCACACCGAAACGGTCGCCATTCGGCCGCACGATGAAGCGTGCGAACCCCAAACCAGGCTTCCCGCCGGGCCGCCGCCGGTGCAACCGCCGGACGACGGCGACGGCGAGAGGCGGCCGCTACAGGGGCCGCCGAACGATCTCGGCCTGTTTGGGATGAAGATCGCGCTGGTCTCGGTTTCCATCCTTTTCATCGGACTCGGGGTAGCGTTTTACGCGCGCTCGCAAACGCACATCAACTGGAGCGCGGTTGCCGTTCCGAACATGTTCTGGCTGAGCACGGCGCTCATCTGCATCAGCAGCTACACGATGGAGCGCGCGCGTCGCGACGTGGTGGAGGGCCGCGAGGAGCACCTTTCGCGCTGGCTACTGCGCACCGTTCTGCTGGGACTCGGGTTTCTCGCTTCGCAGGTGTTCGGGCTCATGGAACTGGTGCGGGACGGATTCTTCATGCGCTCCAATCCGCACAGTAGCCTGTTGTACGTTTCCGCCGGCACTCACGGGTTACACCTGTTGGGCGGCCTGATCGCTCTGGGATGGCTGGTGCATCGGACCACGCGGCGGGCGTACGCGCCGAGTTCGGTGCGTGCGGGAACGGCCCGCGCGATGGCGGTCACGCGGCTGTACTGGCACTTCCTCACGGCGCTGTGGATAATACTGTTCGTGTGGCTTGCGGCGTGGCGGTAGCGCGCTGAGGCGGGACTGCGTTTCGCCCGGCAGGCACTGATGCGGCTTTCAGGCGATCTCCCCGCGCTCGCGACACGGGGCAACCGCATCGTGGCGGCTGCGACCGGCGAGCCAGTGCTGCTGCGCGGATTGAACCGGCCCGGCCTCGAATACGCCGCGCCCGACGAGCAGGGTTTTCTTTCCGGCGCAGGCATCACGTCGGTTGAGATTCGCGAGATCACGCGCGTGTGGAACGCGAATATCCTTCGCATGCCGTTTAACCAGGACTGGGCGCTGCGCGGCCGCAACGCCTGGAGCGCGGAGGCATATCTGTCTGCGCTGGACCAGATCGTCGCGTGGGCCTCGGCGAATCGCGCGTACACGCTGCTCGCATTGCAATGGCTGAGCGCCGACGTGCAATACGGCAGCGAGACGAACTACATCGCGCCGTTGCCGGATGCCGAGTCGGTGGAGCTATGGGCGATGCTCGCGGACAGATATCGCGACGAGCCGGCCGTGCTGTTCGACATCTACACCGAGCCGCACGACCGTCTGCCGCGCGATCCGCATCCGCTCATCGCCGTCGACGGCAGCACGTTTCCGGGCGATCGCGTGGGACCTGAGGAATGGCGGCCGTGGGCGCAGCGCATCACCGCGGCGATTCGCGAACGCGCCAGCGAAACGCCTGTCTTCATTTCCGGCTGCGACTGGGGCTACGACTTGCGCGACGTTCCGTTCGACGCGGACAACATCGTGTATGGGACGCACGTTTACCCGGGCAAGCACCTGGGCTGGGATGAGGCGTTCGGCGACTTGTCCGCGCGTCTGCCGGTGTTCGCGGCGGAGTGGGGCGGCATGAACTCCGATCTGCGCTGGGGACGCAAGCTGCTGCGCTACCTCGACGAGCGCGGCATCGGCTGGACCGCCTGGAGCTGGTGCAACGATCCGATGCTGATGACGCGCTATGTGCCGACGCGCTTCGGCGAGCTGGTGCGCGAATCGCTGACCGGCGATCCCGCACCGGGAAAGCTAAGCTGGATGCTGCGCCGATGAGGATCGATTCGCATCAGCACTTCTGGGATCTCGACCGCTTGCCGTATCCATGGATGCCGCCCGAGCCGGATTGCCCGCTGCGCCGCAATTTCCTGCCGGCCGATCTGGAGCCGGTGCTCGCGCGCAATCGTTTCGACGGAAGCGTGGTTGTGCAGGCCACGCAAGTCCCGGAGGAAGCGCGGTGGCTGTTGTCGCTGGCGGACGAATACCCGTTTATCAAAGGCGTGGTGGCGTGGGTGGATCTGACGTCGCCCGCGCTGGGCGTTACGCTCGACAAGTTGCAGCGCAATCCCAAGCTGAAAGGTGTGCGGCATCTGGTGCACGATGAGCCCGATGACGAGTGGCTGTTGCGAAAGGACGTGACCGTTGGATTGCGCGAGATCGCCCGCCGCAATTTGACCTACGATCTGCTGCTGCGGCCGCGGCACCTGAAGCTGGTTCCGCGCGTCGCCGAACGCGTGCCGGGGTTGCGCATGGTGATCGACCATATTGCGAAGCCGCCGATTGCCGAGCACCGCATGGACGGCTGGGCGGAGGACATGGCGCGCGCGGCGGAGGCGCCCGGTTTGCATGTGAAGCTGTCGGGCATGATCACGGAAGCGGACCACCGTAACTGGAGCGCCGGCGATCTGCGGCCGCACGTGCAGCACGTGCTAGCGGTCTTTGGCGCGCGGCGGTGCATGTTTGGAAGCGACTGGCCGGTGTGTTTGTTGGCGGGCACGTGGAAGCAGGTGCTGGCGGCGTTCACGCAGGCGCACGGGCCGGTGCCTCAGCAGGACCATGCGGCGCTGGTGGGCGAGACGGCGGCGGCGTTTTACGGCCTATAAAGTTGATGGTTGTGGACCAGGGGCAGGGTCGAAAACCTCCACGCGTAATGCACCGACGCGCGAGCGGATCTTGAGCCGCGGGCAGGCAGCGAGACTGCCTGCCCCACCGTGGTTTCACGAATTTGCGCGCGTCGGACGCGCTGAGAGGCAGCCAGCCGAGACTGGCTGCCCTACTGGCCTAAAACTCGATGCGGCCGACGAGCTGAATATTTCGCGGCGGCGAAACGCTGCCGTCCCATTGGCCGAAGCTGGGACTGCTGATGTCGTTGTTAAACGGCATACATCCATTGATCGTTTGCGATCCGCATACGAAGTTATGCATGTTTACGGCGTTGAAGGCTTCCGCGCGGATCAAGAAGCTCACACGCTCCGTGATCGCAGTTTTCTTGCCCAGTCCAATATCTATGTTCTTGAACGGGAATCCGCGATAACTCGTAATAGGAGTGCCCGCTCCGTAGTAATAGTTGAAAACGTCCGCCGGCTGGAACGCATTGACGTTGAACAGTGGCGTGTTCGGGTCGAAGTTATCCTTGCTTTGTAAGAACGGGCTTTGCCCGCTGATCAGTCCGGGTATGCATGCTACCCGGAACTGCGACGGCACGTTGCAGGATCCGGACCGGAACCAGAACGGTGTCCCCGATGCGTACTTAAAAGTTCCGGTCAATTGCCAGCCGCCGAACAACACATTCGAAAACCCAGTACTGTTCAACCATTTTTTGCCATGACCGAACGGTAACTCGTACACCGCCGCCGCGGTGAAATTATGCGGCGAATCATCGGGCGACAGTGCTTTGTTGCGGCCCCACTCAAAGGGCGAGATCACGCCGCCGCCGATGGTGTTGGGATCTGACGCCGCGGTCGACTGTGTAGCTCCCGCCGAGCTCGAAATGAGTTTCGAAAATGTGTACGAGACGAGTGAGTATAGCCCGTTCGAGAACCGCTTTTCGAGTTTAGTCTGCAGTGAATGGTAGGTCGAGCTGCCCAGGTTTTCATTCAACCCGAAGAGCGCATCGCAGAATTGCGGATACGGAACGAGTGCTTGCGCCACGGTCGGTGCGCAGCCGCCGCCGTTCAACAACTGCTGCGCCCAGCCGGGATACGGAGCGGGAACTCCGTCGAGAACCGCGTCGTTCGGCCCGAACTGGTCCACCAACTGTGGACCCATGCTCAGCAGGCTTGGGTTCAGTACGTTCAGCGGCAGCAGTTGGGAAGGCAGCCGCGTACCTTTGCTACCCACATAAGCGAGGTTGACGTACGCGTTACTCGTCAACTGGTGCTCGATCGTGAAGTTCCACTGCTGCGAGTACGAAAGGCGATTGGCGTCCTTCGGCCGGTAGTTCAAGCTGCCGCTGGTGCCGTTCGCGGCCGAAGGATCGATGAAGGGCGGCTGTTTCACTTGGCTGATCGGGAACCCCTGGTCCAGGTAGAAAGCTGGATCGAGGCCACCAAACGCCGTCGAGTTTACGTTCGCACTTTCGTTAAGCCCGTACTGAGTGATGCCACCGCCCCAGCCCGGGTAAAAAGCCTGGGTATAGAAGATGCCGTAGCCGGTGCGCACGACGGTCTTATCGTTGATGGCGTACGCGATACCTAATCTCGGTGCAAATCCGCCATGCCAGTTATCTTCCGGGTAAGGCCGGCCGAGACTTGCCGCACCCCACTTGTCGCCGGCGAAGGCGAGCCTCCCGGGCCGGTTCCCTGCACCCGGGTTCGGGCCGAAATCGAAGAAGGACGCGTTGTCGTACTTCTCGCTGCTCGGGGAAAACATCTCCCAACGCAATCCGTAATCAAGGCTCAGTTTTCTCGACACTTTCCAGGTGTCGCCCGCAAACAGTGCGAGGGAGTGTTGGCGTACGTAATTGCCCTCTACCGAATAGAGATTTACGCTGGCGCTGTTTACTGCGCCGAGCAAAAAGCTCGCAATGGAATTGCCGCTGCCGGGAACACCGGGCAGACCCGTTTGCTGGGCATCGAACGTGAAACTGCCCGAACTGTTGCCGCCATTAGCACGATGAATGTTCTGTCCGAGCTTGCGCACCTCGCCGCCGAACTTAATCGTGTGGCGGCCGCGCACCCACGTCACCAGATCATTCGTTATATAAGATGGACGCGTCGTGATGTCCTGTGAATTTAAACCCGTCGAGTTTCCGAAGTCTGCGAACCCGCCATTTAAACTGATGACGGATGGATAGTCGTGAGCGGGCACGCCGGCGATTTGCGGTAAGTCCTTGGCGTACTTGTAATCTACCGAGCCATACCCTTCGTTGCGATTGAGGTACCCGAACGCGAAGTGGTTCAACAGTGTCGGGCTGAAAGTGTGGTCCCAGTTGAAACGGCTTACCCATGAATCTTGCGGGTCGGAGAAAGTCTCGCTAGCCAGTTGCTGGGGCAGTTCTGAAAAGAATTTCGCGGGTGTCGTCTGCCGCCAGATCGTGGCCGACATATGATCGCTCTGCCCGATGTACTGATCGATCTTGCCCAGGTAATGGTTCGCTCCGGCCAGAATCGTATCGGGCACCGGCGTCGGCACCAAGTAATTGTTCAGCGGTCCCGGACTGGTCGGGTTCGGCAGGAACTTGAACCACCCGTTCGCCATCGCGTTCGCGATGCGGTCCGGGCAGATCACGTTCAACCGGCCGTTGCAACTGAACTGCTGGCGCAGATACTGCAGGTTGTTCGGTCCCACCGCCACATTCGGATTGAAATTCGGGTTCACGCGTGTGGTCGTCGGGTCATAGATCGGAAGCAAGTTTCCGTTTTGGTCGCGCCAGTCCGTGAAGTCGCCCTGCCGTTCCTGCAATGACGGAATCGATAGCGTCGGTCTGCTGGCGCCGCCCGCGATACGGAAGAATTCGATATCGGTGAAGAAGTAGGTGCGGAAGCGGCTGCTGTTGTAGATCTTCGGAATCTTGAGCGGGCCGCCCAGGGAGAATCCGAACTCGTGCTCGTTATCCTTGGGCCGCTGGTCGCCAGGCTGCCGATCTATAGTGAACTGCGTCGCGTTCAGCGCCTTATTTCGTAAATACTCGAACCCGGCGCCATGGAATTGATCGGTGCCCGAGCGCGTCGTTACGATGATCTGACCGCCCGTCGAATCGCCATATTCCGGCGAATATGTAGACGTCATCACGCGAAATTCGCTGATCATATCCGGCGTCATGCGGAAATCCCAATAGGCCACCATGCCGCTTTGTGACATGGTGCCTTCCTGCATGCTCACGCCGTCCATGACGGCCTCGTCGCCCGATTTCAGCCCGCCGTTAATGCGCGCATCGTAAGCGCTGTTCGAAGTTCCGGTATTCACGCCCGGCAGCAATACCGCCATCTGCGCCGCGTTCCGGGGGCCGCCGCTTACGACTAGCGGTAGTTCGTTGATGGTCTCCGGGTTTACGCCTTCCTGCTTGACGGCGTTTTCGAAGTTCAATTGCGACGCGTTCGCCTGGACTTCTACCGTCTGAACCGCGGTTCCGACCTCCAGTTTGAAATCCACGCGGGCAATCTGGCTCACGACGAGCGTGATGCCTTTTTGCGTGAACGGTTTGAACCCCGGCGCTGTAACGCTCACTTCATAGCGGCCGGGTTCGAGGTTCGGAAACGAGTAGAGTCCGTCGGCGCCGGATTTCGTCGTCACCGTGGTGCCGCGTTCGAGCGACCGCAACGTCACCGTCGCCTGCGGGACGACCGCGCCGGACGGATCGGAAACCGTACCGTTGATGGATGCGTTCTGGCTTTGCGCCCAAACTCCCGGCGCCATCGCAAGCATCGTTATCGCGCACGCGACAACGAGCCACTTCCCCATTGAGCTCCCGTGAAATGTCATGCCGTGCTCCTTATGACCCAACCCCGTCTCGTTGTGCCGAGGTGCGAAAGCGCTTGCACAATCCACGCACGCTACCCGGCACAGCCGTCCTTCAATTATTTGCGCGCTGGCGTTATTCGACAACGTTTCGTTCGGATAATGACCGTTACGTTGCAGAACTGCTTTGTTTTCATGTACGCATTTGGCCAGTAACGTTCAGTACGTAACGGACGAATAACATGCTATGATCCGTGCGAATCATGGGCGTCACAGGCCACGACACGGGCCGGCAGCGGGCAGTTGACGCGCCGCCTCCCGACCACAACATCGCCGCCGCGCTCTCGGCCGTTCTTTCAAGCGCCGCCTTCAGCGGCAGCCGCCGGTGTCAGGATTTCTTACGCTGGGTGGTCACGCGTGCTCTCGCCGGCGACTTCGCCTCGATAAAAGAGCGCACCATCGCGTCGGAAGTTTTTTCGCGGGGCGCCGGTTACGACCCGTCCGCAGACGCCATCGTCCGCGTGAAGGCCACGGAAGTGCGGCGGCGGCTCACGCGTTATTACGAGTCGGAAGGGGCGGCCGCACCGGTCCGAATCGAGCTTCCGGTCGGATCCTATATTCCTGTGTTCCACGGCCTAAGTGCGGGCGATACCGTGCCGGCGCGTTCCCGTTTCAGCCGACTGCGGGGCCGCTCCGCTTGGATTTGGTCGGCGGCAGCGGCCGCCTGTGGGCTCTTCGCCGGGGTTGCACTTCCCGATTTCGGCATCAGGTCGCCCCTCCACCGCACCGAGGTCGATCAGGTCTGGTCGCCGATACTTCGCGAGAAGAACCCCGCCATCGTATACGTGCCCGGGTTGCGCACCCTCGCACCCGAAAATTGGCTCGACCGCGACCAGCAGCTTCAACCATCCCTCGTCGACGGATTCGGCCGCGGCGTGTTCAAAACCGGCGAATTGCCGTTGTATCTGCGGGAAAACATCGTGGGTATGGGCGACGCAGGTGCGGCCATCGAAATCTCAAACTACCTTGTCTCGCGCGGCAAGAAGATCATCCCGAAGATGGGGCAGGATCTTTCGTTCGGCGAGCTTGGCCGCAACGCGACGGTCTTGATCGGTGCGTTCTCCTCGCGGTGGACTCTGGAACTGAACCGGGGGCTGAGGTTTCAGCTTGTGCCTGGCACGCCGAATGGAATGATCGTCGATTCGAGAAGGACCTCTCGCAGGTGGCAGGTCAAGCCTGTGTCGGTCACCGGCCGCTTGAGTGAAGATTACGCCATCGCGGCTCGCATCCTCGACAACAAAACGGGCCAGCCGGTTTACATTTGCGCCGGCATCGGCACGTTCGGTAATCGCGCCGCGGCCGAGTTTCTGACCGACCCGGTGCACATTCGCAAGCTCGTCGCACGAGCGCCGGCGCATTGGCGCAATTTTCAGGCGATCATTTATACGCGCATTGTGAACAGCAGCAATGGTCCTCCCGAGCTGGTGGACGTGGCGTTCTGGTAGCGCGTGTTCTGTTACGATACGGTCTCGCCGGTATGCGGACGCGTGTTGTATCGGTTATCTTTGCCGCTGCCGTTTCATACGGTGCAAACCTGCTCGCGATCCAGGACCGGATTTCGCAGGGCGATCTCGAGGGCGCACGCGTGCAGCTTTCGAGCGAGCTGAAGGCATCGCCGTCGGACGGCGGCTTGTGGAACCTGCTTGGCGTCGTCGATGTTCAATCGAATCGCGTGGACGAAGCACAGGCGGACTTCCAAAATGCGGTGCGGCTCAGCCCGCGTCTGATTGCCGCGCACCTGAATCTGGCACGTGTTTACCGGATACGGCTTGATAGCGCGCCTGCACTCGCGGCAAAGACAATCGGCGAGTACGAGACCGTGCTGCGGCTCGATCCTTCGCAGCACGAAGCGCGCTTTCAGATCGCAACGTTGCTCGAATGGCAAGGTTCGTTCGCCGCTTCTCTGGCGCAACTCGACCGGCTGCCTCTGGCTGAGCGCCGCCGTTCGCGTGTCATCGCGTTGCGTTGCGCCGACCTTGGTGCGCTCGGCCACAAGGCCGAAGCTTCAGAAACGGCGGCTTCTTTGGCGGCGGCTCCCGATCTGAGCGATGCGGATGTGGTGTCCGCTTTGCCGGCGCTCGAGAAGAACGGCCGCGACGAATTGCTGCTCGCGGCGATGCGGAAGCTAAGAGCGCGCGGAGCCGCCGGCGCGGCTTCACTGCTCGCGCTCGCCCGAATCGATGAGCGCGCATCACGGTTCTCCTCCGCGCGCGAGACGTACGAAAGCGTCGCCCAGCTTCGCGGTGTTTCTTTTCCCTTGCTGCTGGACCTCGCGCGGGTTGCGTATAAGGCGGGCGATCGCGAAGGTGCACTGGGGTATATTGCGCATGCCCGCGATCTCGAGCCGGGCAACGGCTTGCCGCACTTCTTGTTCGGCCTGATATCGCTCGAACTGGGCGTGCCTTTAGACGCGCGGCACTCGCTCGAAAAAGCCGTCGCGATCGAACCCGCGAATCCCAATTACAACTATGCGCTGGGCGTGGTGGCGCTCGGCGGTCACGATGTGTCGGAGGCAATTCCGTACTTTCGCAAGGTCTCCAGCCTGCGCCCACAGGACCCCCGGCCGCGGCTCGGCGCGGGCATCGCGCTGTTTTACATGGGTAAGTACGATGAGGCTCATACGGAACTGCAGGCAGTCGCCGATGAGCCCGCGGTCGCCGCTGTGGCGCATTATTATCTCGGCCGGGCGCATATGAGCGTTGCCGATAACGCTGCGGCCGCGCAGGAGTTTACGCGCGCCATTGCGGCGCGGCCGGATTACGCCGAAGCGCACGCCGGCTTGGGCCTCGTCTACATACGGGAGTCGCGCTATGCCGACGCGAAACGGGAACTGGATCGCGCGCTTGCAGCCGATGCAGACAATTTCTACGCGAATACGAATCTGCTGGTGTTGTACCAGCGCACGAAGGACGCGCGTGCCGCGGCGCAGTCGGAGCGCCTGCGCCAGCTTGAAAAGCTTCGCGACGAGCGCAAAGAGTTGATGTATCGTTCTATTGTCGTGAGGCCGTATTGAAGGTCTACACCGTCATGCTGTGCGCCGCTGCTGCAGTTTCCGTAGCGGTTGGCTCCGATTCGGCGACGGGCGTCGAGCGCAGGATTCAGCCGGGTGAAATGCCCGCGCAAACCGAGCCGCTTATGGCCCGGCTTGCGAAGGCGCCGCTGAGCGAGGACGAGCGTTCGGCCATTACTCAAGCCATCGCTAAACACGATTACACGGCTGCGGCGAAGGTGCTGGTCGCCACGATTGACCGCAACCCGCGTTCAACCGAACTGCTCACCGCCTCGGCGGGCCTGTTCTTCGTCGATCGTCAGTACCTCAACACCGCGATCGTCCTCAAACGCGCCGAGAAGATCGCGCCGCTCGCGGCGGCGGACCGCCTTCTGCTGGCCCTCGCATATATCGCGATGCAGCATAATGACTGGGCTCGGCCTGAGCTCGAGAAGCTAGCGGCGCAAGACCGCGCCAGCATCGCTCCGACATATTGGCTGGCCCGCATCGACTACGACGAGCGGCGGTACAA
>JAICMB010000419.1 GCA_025929455.1 Bryobacteraceae bacterium
GCAGAACGATGCGGGCGCGATCCGCCAGGCGCTGTTGCCCTGTTCCTTTGCGCGTCCATATGGCGCAGCACGGATTCCTCTTCGGCGCTGAGCTGGATTCGGGCTGCCGGTCGGGCCATACCCGATTGCGCGCCTTAACGTCTATTTATGCAAGTAGATACTAGAGCGACTGCGTTAGGGTTGCGGTCGACCGCTCTGGGCAACAGTGGACGTTTGGGCCAGGCAGGTATCGGTGTGTCAGGCCGTGTCTGCTGCGGCAGGAGGTACCTTCGCATCCGTAACTGAAACAGGTCAGCGCGGCCAGTGGTCTCCCTTACAGGGAGGCACGATGAGGGCGTTTTGCGTAATTCTATTGTGCTGCGCGGCCGCAGGGTGGGCGCAGGAGGCTCCGGCCAAGAGCGGCGAGGCGGCGCGGCTGAAACAGCCGGAGCAGCCGCAGTTCAATGCGGATGCGATCAACAATCCCGGCACCGTAGACGCGGTAGGACCGGATGCCGCCGGAAACGCGGTGGTGCGGGCGCAGGTCCTTCTGGACCGGGCGCATTTCTCGCCCGGCGAGATCGACGGCCAATACGGCGACAACGTGCGAGAGTCGATCAAGGCGTATCAGGGGGCGCACGGGCTGCCGACGACCGGCATTGTGGACGAGGCGACGTGGAAAGCGCTCGACACCGATACGCAGCCGATTCTGGTTTCATACACGATCACGCAGGAGGATACCGCGGGACCGTTTTACAAAATTCCGAAAGGCATGGACGAGCAGGCCAAGCTGCCGGCACTGGGCTGGACCTCGGTGCAAGAGGAGCTTGGGGAACGGTTTCACATGGATCCGGAGCTGCTGGAGCAGTTGAATCCGGGCAAGGATCTGAGCAAAACGGGCGAGCAGATCCAGGTTGCGAGCGTTACCCGCGCACCGATTGCGGGCGATGCAGACCATGTGGTGGTTCGAGAGGACTGCTCCTGTCTGCAAGTATTCGACAGCCAGAACAAGCTGTTGAGCAGCTACCCGGTGACGACCGGGAGCGACCACGATCCACTCCCGGTGGGCACGTGGACACTCGAGAAACCAATGTGGAATCCGCATTTTCACTACAACCCGGACCTGTTCTGGGACGCGAAGCCGGAAGACTCGAAGGCGACCATTCAGCCGGGTCCGAACAATCCGGTGGGCGTCGTATGGATTGGACTATCCAAGCCGCACTATGGAATTCACGGGACGCCGGAACCTAAAACGATTGGCAAGACGCAGTCTCACGGGTGCATACGGATGACGAACTGGGATGCGACGGAACTCGGGAACATGGTGAAGCCGGGCATGAAGGCGGTACTCGAAGACCACGGATGAAAGGGGTTCAGGTATGCGGTGGCAGAAATCGCTGTTCATCGTCTTTGCAGCTTTCATAGTCGGTCTGGTCGCGTACATTTTCGTTTACTGGACCAGCTACCGGTCGGGGCGCAACACACCGGGCGTATTGGAGCGCAGCGCGCAGCCGCCATTGATGGCGCCGAATTACGGCGAAGCGGCACGGCTGCGCACGCCGCCGCCGAATCAGGAGATGCACGCGGGCAATACGGTTGCAAATCCGAACATCGCATACGACACGCTGCTGGGGCGCCATTTGGTTGTGCCGGTGGTGGGCATCAAGGCGGGAGATATCAAGGACACGTTCAACGACGAGCGGGACGGCGGGCGCAAGCATCTAGGCACGGATATTCTGGCGCGGCGCGGGACGGCGGTGCTGGCGTTTGGGGATGGGACCATTGCGAAGCTATTCCTGAGTAAGCCAGGCGGAAACACGATTTATGAGTTCGATCCGCAGGGTGAGTTCGAGTATTATTACGCGCACCTGGACCAATATGCGGCGGGGCTGCACGAAGGCCAGCAGGTCAAGGCGGGAGAGACGATCGGGTATGTCGGCACGACGGGCAACGCTCCGCCCGATACACCGCATCTGCACTTCTCGATCATGAAACTGGGCGCGGAGAAGCATTGGTGGAAGGGCGAGTCGCTGGATCCGTATCCGCTGCTGAAAAAGCTGCTGAGGTGAAGCGGGGGCGAAAGCAGTAAAATAGTAGTTCCCCTTCATGCTGGACCGCATCACGGTGCATGGCGCACGCCAGCACAATCTCAAGAACATCGATGTGGAGATCCCACGCAACACTTTCACGGTCATCACGGGATTGAGCGGATCGGGGAAATCGTCACTCGCGTTTGACACCATCTATGCCGAAGGCCAGCGCCGTTACGTAGAGACGTTGTCGCCTTACGCGCGACAGTTTCTGGATCAGATGGAGCGGCCGGAGGTCGATTCCATTGATGGGCTGAGCCCCGCGATTTCGATTGAGCAAAAAACGACCAGCCGGAGCCCGCGCTCGACCGTCGGCACTATCACCGAAGTTTACGACTACCTGCGCGTGCTATACGCGTCGATCGGCGTGCCGCATTGCCCCAACTGCGGCATCGAGATTTCGCGCCAGAGCACGGAGCAGATTCTGCAACAGGTAATGGCGCGGAGGGGCACGGGCGAAGTGCGGGTAATGATCCTCGCGCCCATCGTGCGCGGACGCAAGGGCGAATACAAAAAGGACCTCGAGAAACTTGCGCGGCAGGGCTTCGTGCGCGCGCGGATTGACGGCGTCCTGCGCTCGCTTGACGAAGAGATTCCTCTAGACCGGCGCAAAAATCACACCATCGAAGTCGTCATCGATCGCCTGGTGCTGCGCGGCGGCATTGAGAAGCGCCTCGAAGCCTCTATTGAGACCGCGGCGAAGCTGGCCAACGGCCTCGTGATCGTATCCGTGGTGAACGGCGAGGAGCGCCTGTATTCGCAGAAACTTGCGTGCCCGGAATGCGGCGCGAGCGTGCCGCAACTGGAGCCGCGCTCGTTTTCGTTCAACAGCCCGTTTGGCGCGTGCGAATCCTGCAATGGCCTCGGCAGTAAATGGACTTTCGATGCATCAAAGCTCATGGCGGACACGTCCAAGCCGCTGCTCGACGGCGGCCTTACGGGCGTGGCCTCGTCTACGCATGTCATGCATGCGCTGACGCAAGCGGCGGCGCGGCTCGGCATCGATATCGACGAGCCCTATGATCGACTATCGAAGCGCGATCAGAAGCTTCTGTGGGAAGGCGGTAACGGCTTCAAAGGGATCGTTCGCGTATTGGACGATCTGTATGAAAATGCCGGAGCGTCGTATCGCGAATGGTTGATGGACTACATGTCGCCCGCGACCTGTCCAGCGTGTCACGGGCGGCGCTTGAAGCCGAGCAGCCTGGCGGTGCAGGTGAAAGGGTTAAGCATCGCGGAGATTACCGAAATGCCGGTGGTGCGCGCGCTGCAGTCGGCCGCATCGTGGGAGTTGACGGAACGCGAGCGCCAGATCGCCGGCCGTGTGGTGGAAGAGATTCGTAACCGCCTTGGGTTTCTGTGCGCGGTCGGGCTGGAATACCTGAACCTGGCGCGCTCGGCGGCGACGCTGTCCGGCGGCGAAGCGCAGCGCATACGACTCGCGACGCAAATCGGTTCTAAACTGCGCGGCGTGCTCTATGTGCTGGATGAGCCGTCCATTGGTTTGCACCCGCGCGATAACGAGAAACTGCTCGACACGCTTTCGCAACTGCGCGATCTCGGCAACACCGTGCTCGTGGTGGAGCACGACGCCGAGACCATCGAGCGCGCGGATTACGTGATCGACCTGGGGCCGGGCGCCGGCAGGCTGGGCGGCGAACTGGTGGCGCAGGGCACTCCCAAGGAGATCGAGCAAAACGCTGATTCGCTCACCGGACAATACCTGGCGGGCACGCGAGTGATCGCCCTGCCGGCCAAACGGCGCGTGCCGGGCAAGCCGCGCATCGCCATTCACGGCGCTAGTGAACACAATCTCAAGAACATCGACGTGGAATTTCCATTGGGATTGTTCGTCGCGGTGACGGGCGTTTCGGGCAGCGGGAAATCGACGCTGGTGAATGA
>JAICMB010000138.1 GCA_025929455.1 Bryobacteraceae bacterium
GCGGCAGTTCGAAATATCCAGCATCGCGGCGCGAGCCGCAACCGGCAAAAAGCGACCGGTCGCGCCACCCTGGGTGAAGCGGTAAGTGGTGCAATTGCTCAGCATAGCGGCAGAAGTTTTCTAGGGATTGGAAAATGGCGGGCAGGTCGGTATGCCGGGCTGCTCGGGCGCGCTATCGAGAATTACGCGTATCGGGCCAGTTACGGAGCGGTGCGTGGTTCGGGAGCAATCCGGAGGAGGACGTGTACGAGATGGCGAAACGTCAGCTTGGATTGCAAAATGGTAGCCGTTTGTCAGGACTTATCAGCCGCAATCGCAGTCTAAGTCATTCGAGGCTCTACTGTGCGGCCCTAGTCAATCGAGCGCGGAGGCTTTTGACCTCGTGACCGCGCAGCCGCTTAAAGAATTGCGGAGGGTGGAACCCATCGAACGCCGTTTTCAGATCAGCAAGCGTGACCGCAGGCTGGATCGAACGCTGAGCGTGAAATACCGACGAGCCCGTGAAACGCCGGCCAGAGGACTTCTGGACTGCCCTATCGAATCCTGTCAACGACAGCCGTCGCCTCAATACTCGCAACAGGTATCTTCGAGTAGATCCACACCAGAGTACCCTCGCAATATACATCGGACGCCGTCGCAGTTCGACGGTTTTGTTTCCGGCGAGAATCGACCTTGTAAGGACCGGCGCTACTGAGATTAGGACGTCAGTACAAGCGGAATCAGCTTGACCTTCGTTGACGATCGTCAATGCGGCTTGTTCTGCGATATGACGCGCTGTGTGACAAAGTTCGCTGCATCCGTGCAGCCAATCGCTCGCAAGCGGTCCATCGGCACTGGTTTCCTTAAGCGCATAAGCTGGCTGAAGTAGATCAGAGCCGTCTCGGGACCGGCGCTGAGGTTCCATTTTATTGTCAATAACCGGCGACGAGCTCGGCTTCTTATATGCTTCCAAATTATCGCTGTGTCAGCGGTACTGCCGCGTTTTGCCGCGCATGATGCGGCTGAATCGGCGGGGCCGCAACAAAGGCCGCGACGTCTCGTGCGGCTTTCGTTTCGACGCCAGGTTTTTGCAGAAAGCCAAGATCGCGGAACCAGTCGATGAAGCGGTTCTGCCACGTACCAAATGGCGTGTTGTTACGATCGGTCAAACCGCCGGTCATGTGACTGCCGTCGCTCAGGAGATCGCCGGGATGACGGCCATTGCCGTAGATGTGCATCTCGATATTCGGCACACCGATGCCCAGCATCGCGCTGAAATATTCGATTGCCCAGATCGCGTGCACCCGGTCGCCTGAACCGCCGCACGCGATGAATGCCGGCGGAACATCGCGCGGAATCGTGGGCGCGACTCGATTGCGGGCGAAAGGCGAAGGGCCGGGGTAGATGATTCCTACGAAGTCCGGCCGGGAGCTAACGGACGCGAGCGGGTCGGCGGCCTCGCTATTCGTCTTGTCGAAGCTATTGAACAAGACCGCGGCAGCAGCCGTTAACTCCGCACCCGCGGAAAACCCCATCATGCCGATTTTGTTTGGATCGATGTTCAATTCGCTCGCGTGCGCCCGCACTAAGCGGACTGCCTGAAGAGCGTCGTTTACTTCATCGATTTGCGGATTATATCCGTCGCGGCGCAGGCGGCTTCGCAAGATGATCGTGTTAACGCCGTAGTTGTAGAAAAAAGGCACGAAGTCCGCGCCCTCACTGCCGACGTTCAGCGTGTTGTGCCCGCCGCCTGCGACCAGAATAACGGCCGCTCCGGTATTGAGGCTACGGTCGACCGTGTGCACTTCGATCGACGGATTGTGAATGTTTACGATGCTGTTGATTCGCCCCGGCACGGTCTTGCTCATGTTGTATTGCTCGGGTTCGCGGACTCGCGCCATATTGAGGAACTGCGAGCCGGGAGGATACAGAGGAATGACAACGCCGCCCTGAAGGATCGGCAACGGGGCATACGGAGCATTGGTCTCCGGTCCTGGCTTCGGAACCGCGAGAGGCCCAGGAAGCGGCGGCAACGTGCCCTTGCGTGTCGCAGTTGCGGGTTGCGAAACGTCTTGCGCTCTGGCGATGCTCGATGCGAGGACCACCGCGCACAGCGCAACGAAGGTCATTCCAATCAGGTTTGTTCGCGTAAGAGTCACAATTCCATTATGCAAACCGAGGCACGCTGCGATGCGCTAGTAACATGTCCCAGTCATCGGGTTGGCAATGATTCTGCGCCGGGTCTGAAGAGGACCAGCGAAAAGGCCGGGCGACTTTGGCATACGCTCGAATGTATTTTCGAACGTTGCGGATTAAGCCGGCGACAGAAACGGAAGCGCACCTTGGGGTGATCCGCCGTTTTGGATCGCCCGCAGCGCGTTGGTTTTCGCTTTGCTGAAAAGAAATCGCATCCGCCACGTTAGTATGGCTGCTACACCACATCGCACAAACGATGTACGTGCCCAGGCAGCAGTCCACGACGCTGCGTCCAGCCAACTGTTCAGCCTGCCGCGCTTCGCTATTGTGGTGAGTTGAGCGATCATGCCCTGCATTTTTTGCGAAATCATTGCCGGTAAACTGCCTGCCCATGTCGTGTTCGAGGACGAAACCTCCGTCGGGTTTCTCGACACCCGGCCGCTATTCCGCGGGCACGTGCTTCTGGTCCCGCGCCAACATGTCGAAACGCTGCTGGACCTGCCGGCGGAAGCCGTCTCGCCGCTGTTTCAAAACACACAGCGTGTTACGGCCGCGGTGGAGCAGGCCACCGGCGCGCAGGGCTCTTTCGTCGCGATCAACAACCGTATCAGCCAGAGCGTGCCGCATCTGCACGTGCATATCGTGCCTCGGCGCAAGGGCGACGGTTTAAAAGGTTTCTTCTGGCCGCGGCGGCCGTATGAGAGCGATGCCGAGATGGCGGAAACGGCGCGGGCGATTCGCGAGGCGCTGGCCGGCGATAGCTAATGAGCTAACTGCGGCTCAACGTACGCCCGATGCGTGTTCCCGTTTACATGAGGTAAGTACCAGTACGATCAATTTGCAAGGCGATATTTAACGCTGACGGAACATTGCTTATACTGCATCCCATGTACCTTTGGCATCTGCGGTATCGTGCTCTCTTCATTGCGGCGACACTGGTCGCGTCCTCGCTCCAAGCCAATGTCCTCGCTCCGGGCGATAGCAACGTGCTGCCTGATATATTCACCGTCTCCGGTGACCCGCCGCTTCTGGGCGACAACACCGGAACTTTCAACTTCGGCAACGGAACCATAACCGGAACGTGGGAAAGCGTCGTGCTAGTGGACCCGCTGGGTGTTACCTGCTCCGGTTGTCTCGATTTTGCTTTTCAGGTGAGCGTAGACGGAAGCTCGTCAGCGGCCCTTTTTGCGCTGGCCTTGGGCCGGTTCTCCGGTTATTCGACCGATGTGGGATATGTTGACGACACTGGTTACGCTCCGAGTTTCGTGAGTCGCGGTGCGCCCGACGGTATACCAGTCGGAGTCAATCTCATCCGGAACATGGGCGCGCTGCCGCCCGGTAGCTCCACTGCGATTTTGGTGGTGGCGACCAATGCCACCGCTTACGACAACCGTGGCATTGTTACTCTGGCGAGTTTCGTTTTCTCCGAGGACACGAACCTGAGAGGTCAGATTAATGGCCTTTTCGAGCCCGCGTCGGTACCGGAGCCGTCTACGGCGTTGTTCGTGTGCATCGGACTGGCTGGACTGGCGGCACTGCGTAGCAAGCGTTAGTCGGTGCCCCGTTACTGAGGCGCGAGCGTGATCGAGCGGGTTGCCGAGCGTTAGTACGAGGTCCTAATCCATCAACTGCTCGCCGCGACTGAGCGTTTGCAGGATCTGTTCCCTCCTGCGGCCCGCGATGCCGACGGCGGAATCGAGCGCAACGTAATATGTCGCGGCTCCGGCGGCCGCGATAGCGGCAAGTACGGCGAAGAACGCGCCCGCGCTATCGAACGCGTACCAGGCCAAATACGCCAGCGCCACCAAGCCGAGCGCAACCGGGTACACGCCGAGCAGCACTCCCTGCGTCACACCGCCTGACGTTTTCTTGAACAGCTTCGCCGCCGCTAAAGGTTTGGGCGCGTAAACGGACGTGATGTTCCCGACGGAAACGAACAGCAGCATAATGGTCGCGCTGACGGCGTACGCTTCCGCAAGGCGTAAAGGCGAAAGGCTGCGGAACAGGAGCGCGGTCAAGGTGGACGCAATGACGACCTCGGCGGCACAGTAGAACGCGGCAGCGATGTTCTTGGCCAGCAGCACGCGTCTGATCGGCACGGGCGCCGCAAAATAGAGCTGCACCGCGCCGCGATCGAAGCCGAAGCAGTTCCAGAACAGCGCGTCGCCTACAAGCATGAGCGAATACACGCAAATAATCACGAGAAAATGCTCGGTGAAAAAGCCGCCGCCGTGATGCGGCCCGAACGCGATGGGCGTCCACACCAGCAGTCCGAACGAAAAACCCATGACGAACATCATGCGGAACTTGGGCGCGCGGCTGAGTGTACGCAGTTCCTTTTCAACCAGCGCGGCGAGCGGATCGCGGAACACCGCCGAGGGCCACGTGAAGAACGCCTCGAACCGCGTGGAAGCGGTGCCGGCGCCGGCGTTCGCCTCCGCATGCAGCGAGCGCGCAAATTGCCAGCGGCCGAACACATAAGCCGCCACCGTCCACGCAAGCAGGATCAAGATGCCGGGCGCAAATGCGCTCGCGGTAGCAGCGCGCGCCGCCGCCGTCCACGGCCAGCCGATCCACGATGCCGCCGGAGCGGCCGCCTTCACCCACGGTGGCAAACCGAAGGTCGCGAAAAACTGTGGCAGCACAACAATGCAAATAAACACGATGGCCGCGATCTGCCGCGCCCGCTTGTTCGCCATGATGGTCGTGGCAATATCGCGTACGGCGGTGGCCAGCAGCAGATTGAAAATCGCGAAAACGATCAAGCTGAATGGGGCCCAAACAGGCACCGCGCGATTGCGCTCCAGCCCGACAAAGGCGCCGAGCAGCACGAGGATGACCTCCACCGCCGCTGTAGTCCGAAGCAGAACCTCGATGGCATAGAGATCGCGCGGAGCGATCGGAAACCCGAGTAGTTTGCGCGTGTCGAGTGCGACGCCGCTGGAGGCGAGAGCGACCGGCATGATCTGCCAGAAAATCGTGGCGAGCAGTAACCCAATGGGCAGGAACTGCGATAAAGCATCCGGCGGCGCGCTGGCGAGCAGCATCGAAACCGCCGCCGCGGCCCATGCAAAGCCGCCATACCAAACGAAACCGATGAGTATCGTGAACGCCAGGCCCACACGGCCGGACCGCGGCAGATGGTTGCGTAAGCTGCACCATTGCGCCCATAGGATCGCGCGCACGGCCCGCAGCCCGGTTTCCCTCAACAACGTCATAACCAGTCCAGCGCTTCGCGCGTTGACTCCCCGCCCACCGCGCGCACGAACACGTCTTCCAGCGTTTGCGAACCCGAGCGCAGTTCCGCCATGGATCCCTGCAACACGATCTTTCCGTGGGCGATGATGGCCGCGTGATCGCATAGCCTCTCGATGACTTCGAGAACGTGCGACGTCAGAAACACGGTCGCTCCATTACGCACGCGTTCCTGCAGCAGATCTTTCATGAGCCTCGCGCCGACGGCATCGACCCCCTCAAACGGTTCGTCCATTAGAAAAAGCTGCGGGCTGTGGATCAGCGCCGCGCCCATCGCGATGCGCTTACGCATGCCTTTCGAATAATCGCCGATGAGCTTGGAGCGGGCGCTGTCGAGTTCGAACAGTTCCAGCAACTCGAGCGCGCGTTCGGCAGCCACGCCGCGATCGAGTCCGTACAGCCGCGCCGCGAACACCAGATACTCGCGGCCGGTGAGGTGATCGAATAGCAGCGTATCGTCGGGCACCAACCCGATCCGCTTCTTAATTTCGACTGCCTGCTCGGGCATGCGCAGCCCCAGCATATCGATTTCGCCGGCGTCCGGATCGGCCAGACCGGTGAGCATGCGTATGGTGGTGGTCTTGCCCGCGCCGTTCGGTCCCAGGAAGCCGAAGAACGAACCCGTCGGAACGTCAAGGTCCAGCCCGTCGACGGCAGCGGCCAAGCCGTAGTACTTCTTCAGACCGCGGATGCGGATGGCGGGCGCGCTGGGCACAGGCATCATTCCGCTCTCATGCTATCGCCTATGTTGCCGATATGGCAGAAAGTGACTGCCACGCGACTGAGACCCACGCTTCGCGAGCAAGCCCTGCGCTGCCTCGGGCAGTTGCCCCCGTTCTCTCCCGTACTGAACAAGCTGATCGCCACCGTTTCGGACGACGATGCGCCGTTTTCGCGCGTGGCCGACCTGGTCGAAAAAGACACCGTGCTCGCCGGCAACGTACTGCGGCTGGTGAACTCCGCCCTGTATGGGCATCGCGGCGCCGTCAATTCCGTACGGCACGCCGTGGCGCTGCTGGGCATGTACCGTGTCCGTAACATCGCGCTGGGCATGGCGGTGGCGCGCATGTGGTCGGGCCTGCGGCTGCCCGGCGGGTGGTCGATGGCGCGCTTCAATCTGCATTCGGTCGCCGCGGCGATCGTGTGCGACATGCTGGCGCAGCGCGTGCCCGTCGAATTTCCCGAAGGCGGATTCACGGCGGGCCTGTTTCACGATCTCGGCCGGCTGCTGATCGCGCTGTCATTGCCGGATGCGCACGAAACGGTTGAGGCGCTGGTTAACAACGGCGCGGGTGCGCGCGTCGAGTGCGAGCAGCAGGTCACCGGAACCACGCACGCGGAACTCTCGGCCGAAGCGCTGGCCATTTGGAATTTGCCCGACACCATTGAGCGCGCGGTTCGGTACCATCACGACCCCGATGCCGACCCGCGCGCGAAAGCACTGTCGGGCGGCCTCGAGATGACGCTCAGCCGCGTGCTGCAGGCGTCCGACAGTTACGTCGATGCAATCGGCTACTCTGTCGAAGCTCCGTCGATGCCGGTGGAAGACAGGGCCGCCGCGATATTCATCGAACTGCCCGGAGTCGGCGACGTCAGTCCGCTGCTGGCCGATTTCCGGACCGAGTTCGACAAGTTGAAGTCGCTCTTCTGAAATTCCGTTCCGTTGCGCGCGCTGCGGCGGCGGATTCGGCATAATCAGAGGAGAATCGATGAAGCGCACATGGACGATTATAGGGGTAGCCGACGTCCCGCGGAGCTTCAAATGGTATCGGGCGCTGTTCGGTCAGCCGCCTGCCGCTCCCGTTCACGACTACTTTGGGCAGATCCTTGATTCGGACGCTACTGTCTTGCTCTGCCTGCACAAGTGGGGCGCCCACGAACATCCGTCATTGATGAGCCCCGATCGCGGGACTCCGGGCAATGGCCTTCTGTTGTTCTTCCGTGTCGACGATTTCGAACAGGCGCTACAGAGGGCACGCTCTCTCGCCAGCCGGCTCGAAGAGGAGCCGCACGTGAATTCGAATACTCGAACAAAGGAATTCTCGCTCCGAGATCCGGACGGTTATTACGTCACGATCAGTGCGCTCTCTGCGGACTAAAAGGACGTCGAAGCGGAAACCCGGAGCAGGCGTGGGCGCCCGCGAATGCGATGACTTTCTCCAGTGTGTCGAGGCGGCGGCCAGTTGCGCCGGGCGCTACAACCCTGCGGGGTCGAGGTTCCAGCGATCGATCACGC
>JAICMB010000661.1 GCA_025929455.1 Bryobacteraceae bacterium
GCCCTTCCTGATCATCGCAGCGACAACGTTCATGGGCGCGTTGTTTTACCTGGTGCGATTCAGCGACGCGGGCCTTGCGAGGCCGCGCCTGCGGTTAGTCGCGTTCGGCAGCTTGCCTGCCTTACAGAGCTTTTATCGAGACGTGAACCGGCGCATGATCGCACCCGCAGGCCTTTACAAACACGAGTGGAAAACGCGAATGGCGGTTTCGGCCGTCCTGTTCGCCGTGACATTCGCAGCGCTACACAGATACGCAACGCCAGTCGAAAACCACTGGTATGGCAATGCACTGGCAGGCGCTGTTGCCGTCCTGCTCGTGATGCTGGCAAATGCCTGCCGCGACTTGGTGTTTCTTTGGGATGCGTTGAAGAACTTCCTTGAAATGGTAGATTTCTTTCCGCTGCGCGACGCCTTCCGCCGGGTCGCGAAATACTGGCCGCGGCGGCCCATCTGGATATCCAACCGCCGTTTGTCGCGCCCGCTGTTGGCCAAACAAATGGTCACGGCCCTGCTTCACCGGCGCGTCGCGCTATTCACACCCGAAGCGCAGGATGACGTAACGAATTTCTGGGAGGTGCTCCCCAAGAGGTTCGACAAAACGGATATGCTCTACCCGGAGCCGTACCGCTGCGCGCCCACGCCGACGACTGCGCCACCTCCGCCGGCCCTGAGTGTGGGCGGCGGCGCGGCTGCTCGACCCGCCCTGGAGAGAGAAGCCGTGCAGCAATCCGTGCAGCCAAAGCCTGTCGCATACTTCGCAATACGGAGGGAATATCAGAAGCTTTGTGCGAAGCTCACAACGACAATCATGCGGAAAGACCTCATGCCGCTGTGGCGCTGGTCGCTTGAGGAGCACCGGCGCCGCGAACCGCGGGCGAACGATGGGGACGAAAAGCTGCGCGAATCTTGCGGCGACTTCGTCGCGCTGCAGTTTTCCCGATACATTATCTACGTCGTCGGCCAGATTCAAATGATGGCATGGTGCATCTCGCTGAGCCTGTTGATGCTCATGCTGGTCCTCAATTCTTATAGTCCACAGGCGCCCCTGCTGCTCGGCCGCGCGCTCGCCGTTATCTTCCTCGTTGCAGGTTTCTTTATTGTGAGGATTTTTGCATCGATGGAACGTAACCCTGTCCTAAGCATCATCGCCGGCACGAAACCGGGCGCCTTAAACTACGGATTCTGGGTACAGATGGTCGCGATGGGAGCTTTGCCCCTGTTCGGTGTGCTGGTACATCTGTTCCCTTCCATCTCAAATTTTCTATACTCGTGGGTCGCGCCCGGTGTCGAGGCCATGCATTAACCACCGCTGATGCGGCGCACCCAAGAAAGTTCGTGGAACCCAGGTCGAACGGGACCAGTCTGTTAGTATGACCACGTGCCCGTTACAGTCCTGTTTTTCGGCATTTTAAAGGACATTGTCGGCCGCGGCGAAGACCGCATCGAGCCGCAGGGCGCGGTGTCTTTGGACTCCATTTTCGATCGCTATGCGCGCGAATTTCCCCGCTTAAAAGAGCTCGCTCCGAGCCTGGTTTTCGCGCGCAATCAGCAATTCTGCGCGCGCGACGCTGCCGTCGAACCCGGCGACGAGATTGCGTTCCTGCCTCCGGTGAGCGGCGGGCTGAACAAATACACGCAGCAGATCGCCGACGGCCGCTCGTTCTTCGCTCTCACGCGAGAACCGATTGACACGCCGGCGCTCTCGCGTCACGTGCTGCGCCCGGACGACGGTGCAATCGTCACCTTCGAAGGCGTGGTGCGCAACAACACCAACGGCCGCGCGACGGAGTTTCTCGAGTACGAGTGCTACGAGCCGATGGCCGTGAAGGTGATGGCTTCGATTGGACGCGAGATCGTGGCCACGCACGCGATCGGCGCGATCGCCATGGTGCACCGGCTTGGCCGTCTCGAAATCGGCGAGGCCAGCGTGGCCGTGGTCGTCGCGGCGCCGCATCGCAAGCCCGCGTTCGAAGCCGCGCTCGAAGGCATCAATCGCCTGAAGCGCTTGGTCCCGGTCTGGAAAAAGGAGCACTTCGCGGGCGGTGAGGTCTGGGTCGAAGGCGAGTGGGACGCGAGCGTTCTGCCGCCGGCTTCGCAAGCAACCAAGTGAAGCGCGCTGTACTCGCTTTCGTAGCGTGCGGGCTGCTGCTTGCCACAAACAGCGCGTTTACCCAGGATTCGCCGGCCATTCGGGTTAACGTGCGGCTCGTGCGCCTGGTCGTCACCGTTCGCGATGCCGCGGGCGCGTTGATCGGATCGCTGAACAAAGCCAACTTCACGGTCTACGACAACGGCGTAAAGCAGCACATCGCCGTGTTCGAGCATCACACCGATCAGCCGCTCTCGGTCGCGGTTCTGATCGACACCAGCGCATCCACCGGGATCGACATCAAATACGAACTCGACTCCGTGGCCCGGTTCTTCCGTGCAGTGTTTCGCGAAGGCAATCCGCGCGATGCCGTGGCGCTGTACAGCTTCAACTGGCAAGTGCGCTTGCAGAGCGGCTTCACACGGCACATCGACCGGCTGGTGCGCGGTCTGCACGGCCTGCGC
>JAICMB010000561.1 GCA_025929455.1 Bryobacteraceae bacterium
CCGGTCATAGCGTCGGCAACAAACAGAATCTCGGCAGGCTGCAACTGCTCCTTCAATTCGCGCAGTTCCGCCATCAGCTCTTCATCGATGTGCAACCGGCCCGCGGTATCCACCAGCAGCACATCGCGCCCGGTCTGCACCGATTCGCGCCGCGCCGACCGTGCCAGATCGAGCGGCTTCGTTTCCTCCGGCGCTCCGGCGTAGATCGGCAGTTTCAGGTCACGCGCGATCACCGCCAACTGTTCCCGCGCCGCCGGACGGTAAACGTCCACCGAAACCATTAGCGGCTGATGCCCGTTCTTCGATAACCAGCGCGCCAGTTTGCCGGTGCTGGTCGTTTTACCGGAACCCTGCAATCCGACAATCAGAATCGCGCTGGGCGGCTCGTTCGCGAATCGCAGCTTCGATTGATGGCTGCCGAGCACGCGGATCAGTTCATCGCGGACGATCTTAATTACCTGCTGGGTGGGCGAAAGGGCACTCAGGACCTCTTCTCCCATGGCCTTCTGTCTGATATTCTCGATGAACTGCTTTACGACACGGAAGTGGACGTCGGCTTCGAGCAGCGCTACCCGTATTTCGCGCAGCGCGGCTTCCATGTTTTCCGCGGTCAGCTTGCCTTCGCCGCGTAGATTCTTGAAAACGCGTTGCAGTTTATCGGAAAGATTGTCAAACATTGTGGTCCTGGCGGCGTGAACGGCCCGCGGCGGGCGTCCCCGTCCCGTTTGCGAAACCGCTCGGGTACTATCAATATTGTAGGCATGCTAGGGGAGCACCGCGCGCACGATCTTTTTGTCTCAATAACTTGAAAGCGATGATCCCCGAGCACTCCCAGCACCGCTACGAACGCCTCTACCGCATCATGGTGGAGGACCTGCCCGACGTCGCCATTTTCTTGACCGACTCCGACGGCATCGTCACCAGCTGGAACCCCGGCGTGCAAAACATTTTCGGATACTCTGAGCAGGAGTTCCTCGGTTCGTTTTTCGGACGCCTCTACACGCGGCAGGACCGCGAAGCCGGCAAGCCCTCCGGTGACATGCGGCGCGCCATCGATAACGGGCAGGCCGTCTGCTCGCGCTGGCTGATACACAAGGACGGGGCGGGCGTCTATGCTGATGGCGTCCTGACGGCCCTGCGCGATCCGGCCGGCCAGTTACTCGGGTTCGCCAAGCTGATTCGCGACAACACCGCGCGGGTGCGTGAACGCGATGCACTGCTCGCCGCCGAGCGCCGCCTGGATGCCATCGTCGAGAGCATTGAAGACGGCTTCGTTGCGCTCGATACCGATTTCCGCTACACATTCCTGAACGCCGCTGCTGAGCGCCTCATGGGAGTGAAGCGCGAAGAGCGCATCGGCCGCTGCTTCTGGGATACCAGTGCGCAGGTTGTGGGAACGGATGTGGAGGAACGGTACCGCCGCGTCATGCGCGACCGGCGTCCGGAGCGGTTTGAATACCGCAATATGCACGGCGATCGCTGGTTCCAGGTCAACATTTATCCCGACCCTGCCGGCGGCATCACGGTTTTCTTTCAGGACATCACCGATCGCAAGCAGAAAGAAGCCGAGCGCGACCGTTTGCAGCGCGCCGTCGACATGGCGCAGATCTTCGTGCGCAAGCTGGACGGCACCATTGTCGATTGGAGCCGCGGCAGCGAGCGGCTGTACGGATACCGCAAACGCGAAGCGTTGGGCCAGAAAGCGCACGAGCTGCTGAAGACGGTGTTCCCGCAACCGATCCAAGAACTGAGAGCGCATCTCGAAGATACCGGCATATGGTCGGGCGAGTTAGAGCACACCACCAAGGACGGACGCAAAGTCTGTGTCGCGAGTCACTGGGTGCTGGAGGCCAGCAACGGACAATCCGCGCTCGTCGTCGACGTAAGCAACGACGTAACCGAACTGAAAGACGCCGAAGCCAAGCTGTCGGCGTTGAATGAAGAACTGCGCCGCTCCAATCACGACCTGGGCCAGTTCGCGTATGTCGTGTCGCACGATCTGCAGTCGCCGCTGCGCCACGTTCTGAGCTATGCCGAATTGCTGCAGCGCGACATGGCCGGCCAGCTCCCTGCCGACGCGCAAGAGTATTTGCAAACCGTGTTGGACGCGGCCGGCCGTATGCGCCAATTTATCCAGGATCTGCTGTCGTACGCGCAATCCGGCAACGTCGCAAGGCCGCGCGAAGATGTCGACACCAGCGGGGTGGTGCAGCTTTGTGAAAGCAACTCGCGCCTGTTGCTGAACGAAACCGGCGGGCAAATCTCTTCTAGCGGCCTGCCGGTTGTGAAAGGCGATTCGCTTGAGCTGATGCAGGTGTTTTCCAACCTGATCAATAACGCGCTGAAGTACCGCAGCGAGCAACCGCCGCAGATTGCCATATCCTCCCAAGACTCCGAGGGTTACTGGAAGTTTGCAGTTGCCGACAACGGCATCGGCATCGATCCACGCTACGCCGAGCGCATTTTCGGAGTTTTCAAGCGCCTGCACGGACCCGAATATCCCGGCACCGGCATCGGCCTCGCGATTTGCAAGAAGATCGTGGAACGCAACGGCGGCCGGATCTGGGTGGAGTCGCAGCCCGGCCAAGGCGCGACATTCTATTTCACCTGGCCCAAGTGATCGCGCTGGCGCGATTCAGGTTGCAGCAATGAGGCGCCGCGGCGTTCAGGGGTCAGGGCAGCCCTCTGCTACCCTCAAATTTCGCAACCGCGAAGCCACCCGCGATGAACTTTGACTACACTCCGGAGCAGGTACACCTGCGCAAGGCTGTACGCGACTTCGCCGAAGCGGAGATCTCCCCACATGTTCTCGAATGGGACGAAGCGCAGATTTTCCCGCTGGAGACGATCAAGAAAGCGGGCGAACTGGGTTTCATGGGGGTCATCTTCCCCGAGGATCTCGGCGGCGCGGGGCTGAGCTATGTCGATTACTGCATAGTGATCGAGGAGCTGGCGCGCGTGGACCCCTCCGTCGGCCTGATTGTCGCCGCGCACAACTCGCTTTGCACCAACCACGTCTATACGGCCGGCAACGAGGAGCAGAAACACAAGTACATTCCGCAACTGGCCACCGGGACGTGGATCGGGTGCTGGTCGCTCACAGAGC
>JAICMB010000473.1 GCA_025929455.1 Bryobacteraceae bacterium
CTATGGTTTGCGGACGGCATCAGCTATCCGGGCGCCGGTTCCATTCGAGCCCGCAAAAACGATTTCGCCGACGGCTTGCGGCAGGTGCACGCGGCAATGAGCGGCGATCAACGCATGCTGCTCGAATACAAGCCGTTCGAACCCGCCTTCTACGCCACCGACATCGCCGATTGGGGCATGGCGTACATCCACTGCAAACAGTGCGGCCCGCGCGCGAAGGTGCTGGTCGACACCGGCCACCATTATCAGGCGCAGAACATCGAGCAGATCGTGGCGTGGCTACTGAGCGAAGACATGCTCGGCGGTTTTCATTTCAATGACCGCCGCTACGCCGACGACGATCTTACGCTCGGCTGCATCGATCCGTACCAAACGTTCCGCATTTTTCACGAGATCCGTTACTTCGCGTGGGAGACCGGCCGCGAGCCCGACCTCGCGTACATGGTCGACCAAAGCCATAACCTTAAGAATAAAATTGAGGAGACGATCCAGACCGCGAACAACGCGCAGGAGCTATTTGCAAAAGCGGCACTGGTCGATTACGAGCGACTCACATCGCATCAAAAGGCCGGCGACCTGATTGACGCCGAAGAGACTCTGCGCGAAGCATTTTCGACCGATGTGCGGCCGATCGTACGCGAGTGGCGCAACTCTAAGGGCCTCCCCGGAGATCCGCTCCACGCGTTTCGCGACAGCGGCTACACGCAAGCCGCCGAGCGCGAGCGCGCCGAGCGAAACCGCGGCGCGATTACGACCTATGCGTGACCTGTATTGGCGCTGACGCGGCTTTCCGCAGCGGTCCGTGTGCGTTGCGTTGCGGGATCATGCTCGCAACGCCCGACACCCACGCCATGAAATTGGCGCTGCTGCCGATCGTGGTGTCGACGTAGCGCGGGTACGTGAGCGGGTCCAGCCCGGCCGTGCAGATACCCGGGTCGCAGGTGGTGGCGGATGCGATACGGCGCTCGCGCAGCCAGGGCAGAAATTCCCGCGCGTACACCCCCGCCGGATAGCAGAAATGCCGCGGCTCTCTTCCGGTCCAGGCGCGCAGCCGCTCCGCGTTGTCGTCGATCTCGCGTAAAAACGCCTCGCGGTTGAACGGCGTGCGATGCCGGTGCGTGTGCAGTTGCACATCCGCGCCGTCGCGCGCCACGGCCGCGACCTCGTCTGCCGTCATGCAGTGCAGCACGCGCGTCTTGCGAAACGGGTCGTAATCAAATCCCAACGCGCCGGCAACGCGCGCGGCCAACTCGTCTTTACCCGCGCCGCTGAGCGTATGCTTCGCCATGTGTGCGTCGAGCAACTTCAAGATGCGTTCGCGCGAGTCGCGCTCCGCAAGCGCCGCCGGTTCCTCCAAGCCCTCCACTTCGGGCAGACATAACTTCCCCGCGCGCGCTTTCCACAGCAGATAGGAGCACGTCAGCCGCGGAATGGGCCGGTTGAAGTCCGTGTAGTACGTGGTTTGATACACCGTTGCCGGAAAACCGAATTCGCGCAGTACCGGCCAGGCGCGCTCCCGGAAATCGAACATGCCGTCGTCAAACGTGATCGCGACCGCGCGGGGCGGCAACGAGCTCGCTCGCAAACCCGCGACAGCCGCATCGAGCGGCAGCACGTTGCATCGCGCGTCGCGCAACAGTCGCATACGTGCGCGCAGCAGTTCCGCACTCACATAAAGCTCGGGATTCCACAGGTGCTCGTCAGTAAGCGAAACGCCGTGATAACACAGGATGAGCAGACGGCTGCGACGCCAAGCACTGGACAGCGCGGCATCCATGGCGCCGCTTCGCGCCAACCCGCGCAGCACGCCTGTCTTGATTTTTCGCAGCACCTGATTCATCTTATCGTCCGCTGGCGCGCCGTCCGTTAAAACGCAAGCTGCTCCCCACGCACTAAATCCTCGTACGTTTCCCGCTGGCGAATGAGGCGGTACCCGTTCCCGTTCACCAGCACCTCCGCCGCACGTGGGCGCGAATTGTAGTTCGAGCTCAGCGCAAACCCATACGCCCCCGCCGTCCGCACCGCCAGCAGGTTGCCCGTCATGACGTCCGGGATCTGGCGATTGCGCGCCAGGAAATCGCCGCTCTCACACACCGGGCCAACAACGTCCGCGATAATCCCCGGACGCGAGCCGTCGTGCACCGCCACGATCTCGTGATGCGCGTGATACAGCGCCGGACGGATTAGGTCATTCATGGCGGCGTCAACGATGACAAACTGTTTCGGCCCGTTATGCTTGCGATACAGCACGCGCGTGAGCAGAACGCCCGCCGCCGCAACGATGGAGCGCCCCGGCTCCAACATCACCGTAAAATCGCGCCCGGCCACTCGCTCGCGCACAGCGCCGACAAACGCGCGAATCGAAGCGCACGGATCCTCGTCGCGGTACGGCACTCCGAGCCCGCCGCCCAGGTCGAGATACCGGATCGGGAAGCCTTTCTCGCGTAATCGCTCGACGAGCGCAATCATCTTTTCGATGGCCTGGAGCATCGGCGTCGTATCCAGGATTTGCGAGCCGATGTGGCAGCTCACGCTCTCGAATGACAGATGGCGAAACACACGCGCCCGCTCGTACACCGCCTCGACTTCGTCGATGCCGATCCCGAACTTATGCTCGCTCAAGCCGGTCGAAATATACGGATGCGTCGACGCGTCCACGTCCGGATTGACACGCAGCGCCACGTGCGCCACCTTTTCCCGCTTCGCGGCGATCGCGTCGATCAACGCCAGCTCCGGCTCCGATTCGCAGTTGAATCCGTGGATGCCCTTCTCGAGCGCGAACTCCACTTCCGCGGCCGTCTTGCCTACACCCGAAAACACGATGCGAGCGGCATCGCCGCCGGCCTTCAACACGCGATACAGTTCGCCGCCCGACACAATGTCGAAACCCGCGCCCGCGCGCGCCAGCGTCTGCAGAATGGCAACATTTGAGTTCGCTTTTACCGCGTAACAAATCTGGTGCGGGTCGCCGTCAAACGATTCGTCATACTCGCGATAGCGCTGAAGTATGGCGTTTTCCGAATAAACGTAGGCCGGTGTGCCCTCGCGAAACGCGATGTCCGCCAGTGCAACCGACTCACAATAGAGCTGTTGGTCTTTGTAGGGGAAGGGAGTCAACGAACCCTCATGGTACCCTAGTGTTTACACTCCTTTTCGCCCGTAAACCCCTGTGAAGATCGGTTTTGTAAGTCTCGGCTGTCCGAAAAATCTCGTCGATAGCGAAGTCATGATGGGCCGGCTTTCCGAGCGCGGTCACGAATTGACCAACCGCCCGGACGATGCCGACGTCATCGTCGTCAATACCTGCAGCTTTATCGATCCCGCCAAGCAGGAATCCATCGACACGATTCTCGAGATGGCCGAGTACAAGAAATCCGGCCGCGCGCGCAAGCTAGTCGTGGCCGGGTGCCTGGTGGAGCGCTTTCGGGGCGATATCCGCAAAGAACTGCCGGAAGTCGATGCTCTGGTCGGGACGAATGAACTGGATTCGATCGTCAACGCCTGCGAGAGCGGCTTCACCGCTGACGACAGCGCAACAGCAGCGCCGTATCTTTACCACGACCTTACGCCGCGCGTGCTCGCCACCCCGCGGCACTATGCTTATATAAAAATCGCCGAG
>JAICMB010000747.1 GCA_025929455.1 Bryobacteraceae bacterium
TCCGCCGGTTGCATTGACGACAGATCGAAGAACAGGGCGATCAGGCGGCGGTCGCGGAAACGAGCCGCACCCTCCGGTTCCGGCTGTGGTGGTACAGGCGCGCGCTCGGGGAGACGCACCTGCAAGCGTTGCTCGGCCGGTAGCGGCGGCAGTTTCTCGGAGTTCAGATGCTGAACTTCGAAAACAGAAATGGTCTGCGGCTTGCCGTTTTCGGTGAGCTGGAAATCGTTCTTTGTGAGGCCTTCGACGAGCTTGCCGGACTTGTCGCGCACCGACACGTTGACCACGACGAGATTGGTGTTGGATCGGAAGGTGGGGGATTGGGCCTGCAAAGCGACCATCGCCCAACACAGCACGATGGGCAGCCGGCAAGACCGGCCGCCCCACGGGTTATGCGAACTAGAAGCGGAAACGTACATTGAGTTGCAAGGTCCTCATCGAGCCGGCGGCGGTCGGCAGGCCATAGTCTATGGCGTTAACGACGGTGCTCACGTTGGTGTAGTTAACGTGATTTAGGAGGTTGGTTGCCTCCAGACGAATTTCGAGGCGCTTGCGCCCATCGCCGAACGGTATGCTCCGCGCCAGCGCACTGTTCCAAACCCATTGCGCGATACCCGGAATGGTGTTGCGCCCCGCATTACCCAGGTGGCCCGGCGGCGGAGTCGTGTACGCCAGCGGATTGAAAAACAGACCGCTTCCGACAGGCAATCCCGTCGCCTCCGCGCGGCCGCTGCCCACGATCCCGGTGCCGCCGGTATCCGCCTGATTGCCCAGGACGCGCGCTGTGAACGGTGTTCCGCTCGCGGCTGTCAGGCCGCCGCTTAAGCTCCAATCGCGGACGAACCAGTGCGGCGAATTGGGCGTCGAAAACAAATAATTCAGACGCAGGGTGTGCCGCTGATCGAAGCTCGACAGCCCGCGCTCGGCTGCCAGGTCCAGATAGTTCTGCGCCACGGTGTTCCCGACGCCACCGAACGTCGACGAATCGTCGATCGATTTGGAATACGTGTACAGCGCGCTCAGGCTGATGCCGCGCCGGAACCGCCGCATGATGCGAATCTGCGCGGCATTATAAATCGAGTTCCCCTGCGAGCTGTCCAGCGTAAACGCGGTCGCATCCGAAATCTGCCGCCGCTGCTCGGACGTCAGCGGCGAGCCCTGCGCCGCGCGGTTCGGCACCGTTTCGATATCGAGCCGCGTGCCTTTCGTCCCGATGTAGCCCGCCTCCACGATGAACGCGTGCGGGAGATCCTGCTGGATAAAGAACGTCCACGTCTGCGCGTACGGAACCCGGTAATCGCGGTCGACGGCGAATGTGTTTGTGATAGCCTTCGCCGAAGGCGCGGTCGCAAACCCGTTCTGAATCGTCAACACGTTTGCGAGCGATGTGCTCAGCGTCGCGGTCTGTGCAAACGGGGGCTGCGAGGCCAGCAGCGATGTGAACTGGTTGTACACGCCCGGGTTGTAGTAGATGCCGTACCCGGCGCGGACCAGGAAGGAATGCTTCGGCAGCGGCTTCCACGCGATTCCCACGCGCGGAGCCCAGCGGTTCCAGTCCGGATTGATCAGGCCCGCGGGAAATGCTCCGCTGTACGGCCCCGGCACTCCCGGCGTCACCACCGCGGCGCCGAGATATGCCGGCGCGAGATCCAGATTCGAAATGTGACCGTATTTCTCGGCGAAGGGGCTGGTGTATTCATAACGCAGCCCCGCGTTGAACGTGAAATTTGCCGTCGCGTGCCAGTCATCCTGCGCAAACAGCCCGAACGAATTCTGGTGGAAGTAGGTGCTGGTATCGCCGAAGCGAATCGAACTGGTCTGCGGCAGACCGAGTAGAAAATCCGCCATGTCGTAGCCCGTGCCCGGCACCGGCAGGCCATTGGTACTGAAGGCGCTCGTCTCCAGGCCCGTAAAAGTCAACGTTCCGCGCCCGTTCTGGTCCGTGCGCGTATCCAGATAATTGCGGTGATACTCGCCGCCCGCGGTAATGGTGTGCGAGCCGCGCACGAACAGCACGCTCTCGCTAAACCCGATGCTCTGCACTATCGTGCGGACGGGACTCGCGTCGGTCAGCGCGCCGAAGTTGGTGAACGA
>JAICMB010000369.1 GCA_025929455.1 Bryobacteraceae bacterium
AGGTTGGCGATTGGCCACTCCAGACCCGCTGTTGGGGACCGCACGAAGCGATTCCTCTGTGCACGCGCGCCGGTTCAGCCGCTCAGCCGTAATCGAAAACGCTGGCGTTGAGCAGTAGCGGACGAGCGGGTCTCGAACCCGCATTACAGGCCCAGCAGCGCCGCTTCGAGCTTGCGGAACGCGCCCACGTCGCGTACATAGTCGGTGAAATGCGGGATCGCCTGGGCGGCCAGGGCATGCGCCTTCCCGGGGTCGTGCTCGGCGAGCGCGGCGAGAAGCTCGTAATCCTCGACGCCCTCGCGCATGGCTTCGAGGCGAATCGAGCTGCGCACGCTGTACTTGTCCGGCCAGGGATAGACAATCGCGTTGTCGCCGGCGGGCAGCAGTGTCTTGCCGTCGTTGATGATGGGCTGCACGTTATCGTACGGCTCGGGGCTCCAGTAATCGCCGCCCCAGTGCAGGAAGCCCGTGAAATCGTAGCGGAAATCGAACCACGGCAGCATGCGCGCCTTGAGTAACGGAAGATCGGTAAACCGGTTCAGATAGCGGCCCTGCGGAAAAATGCAGGTGTAATACCAGGCCTGTCCGCCTTTGGCTGTGTGCGCGCGGATTTTGTCCATCTGATTGTCGAAGCTGCCGAGCACCGGTACCCAGATGTCGGCGACGTTCTCGAAAAACGACAAATCCTGATTCAGGCTGACGGCGTCCACGATGGGAACGCCCGGCAGCGCGGCGCGGATCAGCTTCGCGTAATGGTTGTAGACCGGACGCTCGTCGCCGTGAGCCTCGTCGTGTATGTGCTGCAGATAGCGCTTGGTCCAACCGCGCTGCTCCAGATGCGCATATAGCGCAGGCAGAAACGAATTGAGGAACTGCTCCGCCCGCGGGTCGCCGGTGTCCAGTTTCTCCATCACCGGCTTGCCGTTTTCGATAACGTACGCGGGGACGCGCAGCGGCGTATCGTAGCCGGAAACACGTGTGAGCAGATGCCCGCCTTCAATGACGGGCAGGCCGGCGCGCTCAAACGTTTCGACCCAATGATCGAGGCGCGAGAAGTCGTATGTAATACGGCCGTCATTCACGCGCGGCGTTGCAAGCGACAGCACGGGTGTGATCATGACGTTCTGCTTGTGGGCCGCCATCACCTGCGCGATGTTGCTGAGCAACTCCCAGTAGCGCTCGTCATCTCCGCCGGAGAGTTTGTAATAGCGTTGCAGGTGCTCGGGCGACAGATTGAACCAGTTCGTCACTTTGAGCTTCTGTTGTGCAGGTACCGTGGCGTCGGCGACGCGTATCCGATAATCGCCCGTGGCAAGCCGCTGCCCATCGTTTTCGATAACGACTTCGCCGCTGTACACACCGGGCTGTACCGACGCCGGCGCGTACACCGTGATCCAAATCGGGTCGGTGCGCTGGGGCGGGAGTGCATACGGGAACTCCTCGTACAGCGGATCGGGGAAAAATGCGGGGGCGGTGCGCACCAGTTCGTCGACGGGAGTGTCGCGCGGATTCGAGCGCACCGGCACGTACCCGGCATGACGCACCTCGCATTGCAGACCTCCGCCGCAAGTAACGCGCGCGGTCAGGTGTTTGATCGCGGCATCCGAGCGGATGGCGAACTGGACGCTGGTGTGGCCGTTGCGCGCGGTCGCCCAGGGCTGCGCAGACGCGGAGTGCGTGCCGGGAGCGTCGTCCGGGAACACTTTAACGAGCGCGTCCACCGGCCACAGCGATACAGTCGCGGCCGATGCGATGGCGGTCGTGGCAAGGAGTGCGGGAAGAAAGCGATGCAGCATAACTGCAAACGATTCTATAACCGCGCGGAGGCATGTCTGCAGATGTCTACCGTGCTCGGAGGTGGGGCGGCCGGTCTTGCCGGCTGCCCTCGACCGTTGTAGTACAAGGCCCAGGGGCAGGTAGCAAGCTTGCCCGCCCCACGTTACATTCGGAACATCATGCGAATTGCGATTGCGTTGCTGCTGCCGGCGCTGGTGTGCGCGCAGGGTACGGCTCCGGTCTTCCGGCATGACACTTACACTTTGGCTGGCGGCGATCCGGCGCGCGGGGGCACGACTACGATTGCGACCGTGCTGGTGCCGATCACGCTATCGTTCGAAGGCAAGCAGATCGACGCCGCCCCGGATGTAGCGGGCGTGCTGGCATCGCCGGTCTTTTCGGATTTTGCATTTCCCTCCGGCGGGACGACGCAGTACGTCGACGCGATGCTGCGCAGCATGTTTCCGCAGGCGAGTGACTGGCACACGCGACTGGCGAAGCCGGAGGTAAAGCCCATCAGGATCGCAATACCCGCCGGATACGGATACGTGCTGCGGTCGAAGTCGTCGGGGCGGTCGTTTGCGGTCGCGGACGGCGAGTTTGTGCAGAAGCAGCTGTTCCAGCAAGTTCCGAAGCAGGACGGGAAGCTGGTGATCGCGTTCACGCACAACACCGCGTACTACGCGCTCGGCGATGCGACAGTGTGCTGTTCCTGGGGCGCGCACGGAGTGGATGCCGCGACGGGCAATTCGTTCGTGCTCGCAACCTACATACACGCGGCGCCGGCGGTCGTGACGGACGACGACGTGCAGCCGATCACGCAGCAACTGGCGGAGTTTTTTATCGATCCGCTGCGCGATCCGCTGCTGCATGGCCGCAACGCGCGCGGGGCGGGGAACGCGTTTCCCGCGTGGATGCGGCCGGGGCCGATCGCACCCGCCGGATATTCCGCGTGTGGCGGCACGGGCGCCGGCACCACATACTTCATGCTGCAGCCAACCGACACGAATCCGAAGAATAATTTCCCGGCGTCGAAGGCGTTCGCCGCGCGCGTGAAGGGGACGACCTATCACTTGCAGAACGCAGCTCTGCTGGCGTGGTACACGGGTAACGGAGCACCGTACAGCTTCCCGGATGCGCAAGCATTGAGCGCGCCCGCAAAGCCGTGTCCCGCGCGCGGGAGGGCCGGATCGCGTGCGCCCGTGCAACCCACGGCCACTCCGGTGCCGAGAACGGGACCGCCGAATGGGCATGAGCTCATCGGATACTGGGCGGGCTACGGCGGGCCGGGATCGACGTTTTCACTGCGCGACATTTCACCGCAGTGGGACGTGATTATCGTGGCGTTCGCGACGCCGGATCACAACGCGCCCGAAGGGACCATGCAGTTTCACACGCCGGCGGGCGGCGATGAGGCACAGTTCAAGTCGGATATCGCGTACATGAAGAGCCATGGGACGAAGGTGCTGATTTCCCTCGGTGGCGGCGGGCAGCATTTCACGCTTGCCGATCCCAAGCGCGTTCCGAACTTCGTATCGTCGGTCACGCGCATTGTCAGCGAGTATGGGTTCGACGGCGTCGATATCGATTTCGAGAGCCCGTCGCTCGCGATCGACTCCGGCGATACCGATTTCAAAAAGCCGGTGACCCCGTCGATCGTGAACCTCATCGGCGCGCTGCGGCAATTGCACGATCACTTCGGGCCCGGGTTCATGATCAGCCTGGTGCCGGAGGGCACGCAAATTCCGTCGGGCTATCCGAGCTACGGCGGGCAGTTCGGGTCGTATCTGCCGATTACATACGCGCTGCGTGACATTCTCTCCTTTATCGATGTGCAGGATTACAACACGCCGCCATTGCAGGGCCTCGACGGCGAAATTTATCAGCCGGGCACGGTCGATTACCACGCCGCCATGACAGAACTGCTGCTGCACGGGTTCAACGTGGGCGGCGATCCGAAACATTTCTTTCCGCCGGTGCCGGCGAGTAAGGTGGCGGTGGGTTTCCTTACGGGCGATACGACGCCGGAAATCGTGAGCCAGGCGATGCAATACATCATCACCGGCAAGGCTCCGGCGGGCACCCACTACAAATTGCGGAAGCCGGGCGGGTACCCGGGCATGATCGGCGCGATGTTCTGGACCATCAATGCGGACCGTCGCGAGAGTTACAAATTCTCGAACGTCGTGGGACCACAATTGCACGCGTATCCGGCGCTGAAATAGACATGACCAGCACGCATGATCCGTTCGACGTCATCCGGTTCTGGAACAGCCAGGTTGGTGGCATAGTTTCGAACTGCCGGATGGGGCGCGCATCCAGGGTGACCTGCCGCCGTCATCAGTATGCCTGCTTGACTCGCGACGTGTTCTGCTGCTCGAAGCGCTCCGCCCAGCGGTTTTCGAGCAGTCGCCGCAGCGCCCCGCACAAGGTTACGGTGCTGAGCCGCACGCGGCCGCCGCTCAGGTTGGAATATGGTTCATGAGCGCGTCTTCGTGCAGCGGCTGGTCCGCCAGGATCACGAGAATGAACACCGCCGCTTCGCTCAGCGGATTCGGTTTCCCCGCAACATGGTTCTGTGCGACATCTC
>JAICMB010000100.1 GCA_025929455.1 Bryobacteraceae bacterium
GGCGCGCGGCCAACGCCGGACGATCGTTCGTAAACGCGAGCAAATACTGAACCGCTTCCGGCGCTGCCGGATCGTCCGGTCTTGCCGCGCGCAGTTCCGCCTCGGCTTCCTCGCAAAAATCCGGCAGAGAACGAGCACGCGCAAGGCTGAACGCCGCCGCACGCACCTCGGAGGAATTGCTGCGAACAAGGTCCTGCAACGGTAGATGTCCATGCGCATCTGCTGCCGCGAGTAACCGTAGCGCGTACGACGCCTGCCGCGGCTTACCGTGCGCGGCGACGTCTTCGAGCAGCGCAACCGTCGCCGGGTCGTTCACCCGCACGCGCGCACTCTCAAAATCCAGCCGCCGCGTTTCGATGCGGCGCCGCACGGTGGTGATGTACTCGCGTTTCGCGAAGACCGAGAGCACAATCCACGCCGCCGCAAAAGCCATGACGATGGCGGCCACGTGATTCGTTGCGAGCCCGAGCACTGATGTGACCAGCACCAGAATCATTCCGCCGATACCGCGCGACATGCGGTCGACAAACACGTCGACAAAGGCCTTCGTGCGGTTGCGCAACTCCAGAGGCAACGGCAGGTACAGCAGCTCCATGCCGGTCTTGTTAAACGAGTACCGCGTGGATGCTTCCGCCAGACGAGCCGCGCCGGTTGATAGCACCGTCGGCGAGACCAGCGCCGCTACCGACGCGGCGGCGATCGTTATCGGCATGATCTGCAGCGTGCCGCCTACGCCGAAGCGGCTCACAACCCAGGTGGTCAGGAAAAACTGGCACACAAAGGTCAGCAGATTCAACCACAGGCCGTAGAACGTCCCCAGGAACGCGGTCAGGTCTGTCTTGTTCCGGTACGCGATCTTGGCCTGCGCGTTGAATTGGAACTCCACCATCACGTCGATAATGAACGTGATCACCATGATCGCCATGATGACTTGCAGGTGGCGATGCTTACGCAGCGCGGAGACGATCTCGCCGAAGTTGAACTGCTGCTCGCCTTCGTCCGCTGCGCGCGCCGTTTTAAGCGCCACGTTCAGCTTGCGCACCATCACGTAAAACGGAATGTAGGAGAGCACCACCATCGCCGCGGAGGCGAGGATCAGATTGGTGGTGCCGATGATCCGCACCGTGAACGCCGTGAAATCGCCGCCGAACGCCGCGCCGATAACGGACCCGACACCGAGAATGCCGTACAGCCGTTTGGCCTCGCGCGGGGTGAAGATGTTCGCGGCGATAAGCCAGCCCTGCGCGACGAGTGTGACGCTGAACAGGCTGACCCAGATGTTAAAGGCGTATACGATCCAGCCGAAATTGTAGGGAATCGCCCACCAGAAACCCACCAGAACCGCGATAGAAAAAATAGTGGCGGCGCTCACGGCGTTTTTGAGTGACGATTTTACGGCCAGCTTGGTGTAGAAGTACGCGAGGACCCCGCCGACGGCGGCGATCAGAACGTACAGCCACGGCAACTTGTCAATGTCGAACTTCGCGAGAAAGATGCCGCGCGAAACGGGCTTCAAAATGTAATAGGCGAACAGCACCAGCATGAGATAGAGCGTCATACAGGTGGTTCGCAGATATTCGCCTGGGCGCACGTCGAACAGACTGCCCCAATAGGTACGTAGCCGGCCCACGCTCCTTAGATGCCAGCGCCGCCTAGGTGTAACAGCGATACACTCGGCTAACCGGCCGCGGTAGCGGTTGCGTCTACTATTCGTGGTGCGGCCGGTCTTCGCCGCCGCCTATAAAAATGTGGAAGTCTGTGATCGCAGGGTTTCTGTTTCCGGGCGCGGTGGAGCGCGAGCCGGAGTTCAGCGCCGAAGTCCATGTACTGGCAGCGCGCGGGCTCCTCGTGGTCGGCTGTATCCAGATCGCGCTTTCGCTGATTCTTCTCCTCGCCGGCTGGCTTATGACGCCCGGCAGTTCCACGCTATTGCTCCGCGCCAAACAGGCGGCGCTCATCGTCGCGCTCGGCATGATCAATATCGCGGTTTCACGCTCGCGCGGGCTGTGGCGGTACGCGCGCCTGGCGGCCCTGCTTTCCGCGTTCATCACGGCTGCCACGCTCATCTGGTCCTCGCTGGCGGCTGCGGCGCGCAGCACCAGCCCGAACGATTTCATACCGGGCGAAATCACGCTGGTGCTGCTGGTGGTCATTACCGTCATTCCGCTGCTTCCCATGCAGACGCTCGTCCTCGGCCTTTCCATGCTCGCCGCCTATCTGGTGCTCGCGACGATAGCAGCGCAGACGTTTTTGGAAGGGCTCGGACCGGATCGGAACTACGCCATCTTCATGGTGATGCTCGCGGCACTCGCCACCGGTATCACGGGCGTGTTGTACAGCAACCGGCGCGACAATTTCTTGATTCTGCATCAGACCGTAGAAGCGGGCGAAGCATTACGCCAGGCGCAGACGCGCGTGGTCCTGACCGAGAGCTCCGCGTCGATAAGCCGGCTGGCCGCGGCCATCATGCACGAGATGAACACCCCGCTGGGCGCGCTGCTGAGCGGCATCGATACCCTGGTGCTTACTGCTTCAAAATATTCGGGCGCGAGCGAGGCCGAGCGCCGCCGGCTCGATGCCGTGCAGGCGGACGTGAGCGGGTCGCGTCGCAACTCCGCCGCGCGCCTGCAGCAATTGATCGCGCGTGTGCGCCGCTTCAGCATCCTCGACGACACCACACGCGAAGAGGCGGACGTCAATACGCTGATCGAGGATGCCGTCGCTTTAACGGGCGCCACTGAGGGCGAACGCGCGACCTTGCGGCTGCAGCTTGAGCCGCTCCCGGAGATCTCCTGCCGCCCGCGCCAGCTCGCTACCGCATTTGCGAGCCTGTTGAGCAACGCCTTCAACGCCGTCAACGGAGACGGACAGGTTGCCGTGGCCACTCGCCGCGGCGCCGCGGGCATGGAGATCGAAATCACCGACAATGGCCGCGGCATGCCGCCGGGCCAGCTCGCGCACATTTTCGACCCCGCGTTCCAAACCTCGCACGGGCGTATGGCTTCCGGCAATTGGAGCATGTTCAACTCGCGCCAGATCGTGCGCGAGCACGGAGGCGACATCCTGATCAGCAGCTCGGAAGGCGTCGGCACGCGCGTGACCGTGACGTTGCCGCTACCGGAATCGGAAGTGGCGGAATAACCGTAGCGTCACCGCGTTTTGTTTTCGAATAGGAAAAGCCCGCTCTTGCCGCCCACCGCAAAATCGATATCCCCATCGCTATCGTAATCGGCGGTCGCGACCTGCATTCCGGCGCCGGTGCGTGTACTGTAGTCGATCACGTGGCGGACCCACTCCAGGGCGCCGCTCGGACCGCGCAGGGGTTCGTACCAATAGATGCCCAGCGGCTCGCGCTCGCCGGGATCGTGGCCGTTGTGCGCCATATACCGCTTGCCCGTGAGCAGCGCCAAGCCGCCGTTGTGGTTCCAGTCGACCAGCGAGAGCGCGTGCGCCTGCGACCAGCTGTCGTCGATCACGTGCGGCGTCCAGTTGCCGTCGCGGCCCTGTTCGAACCACAGCACGCCGTAGTCGTGCGCCTTGCTCGTGATCACATCCGCGAGCCCGTCGCCGTTCACGTCGCGCACGTACATGAAACCGAGCCCGCCCGTACGAAACGCCGGGTGAAATTTCCATGCGCCGCCGCGTGGGTCAACCGGCGCTTCGAACCAACCTTCCGGTGTAAGAATGTCCGTCCGCCCGTCGCCGTTCACATCGCCCGCGCCGATGCCGTGCCCGTAACTGCGCTCGCTAACGACATGCCGTACAAAGCCGCCATTGCGAATCTCATACCACGCGAGCGGAGCATCGGCGTTCCCGAATTCCGGCAGCACTTCGCGCGCGCGCCCATCGTTATCGATATCGACCAGAAATGCAAACTCGACGTTGTGGCCGGTTTCGATGGCGTGCTCGCGCCAGGCGGCGCCGGTGCGGCCGGGATTTTCAAACCAGCGTAGCTGCTTGCCGAACCAGGAACAGCTCACGATATCGACACGGCCATCGCCGTTCACGTCGACGGGCAAATCGCTGAAATTGTCGATGTAGCTGTTGGTGTAATCGAGGTCGCGAAAGCGACGCCTGTTCCAGCGCGGCGCCTCGTACCAGTATTCGCCCGAGACGAGATCGAGCCGGCTGTCGCCATTGATGTCCGCCCAGGCACACGTTTCGCTCGCGCCCGAATCGATTCTGTGCTTTTCAAAGGGGATGTCCAGCGGACGGGTAACGGCGGCGGCCAAATAAACGAACCCGATCACAAGCCCGCCAGTGACGAGAACCCGCAATCGATTACTCTATCACCGCCGCCGAGCGGTCCCGCTCAACTTCGGCGCGCCGCTAGATGCGACGCGCTACTACGGCATACCGGCGTCTTCCCGCGCATGGCGCTAGGCGAACCTTCGCGTAGCAGCATGCCACAACGGTTGGCCATCTCACATCCGCACGCGCACGTATCACCCCCAGTCAGCCGGTTGTATACTGCTTGACGGCGCACATCGGCTAGAACCTCAGGGGAGATACATGAAGCCGGTCGCAGCAGCTCCGGAACGAAAACACGCGCCCGATCGCGTTGCCGCTCGCCCGCACAGCGGTCCGGGCCCGTCACTCTTCTCCTCAAAAGACAATCTGCACCGATATGGATTTGAGGCATGAAATCCGAAATCAAAGGGCTGACAGGCGTGCGCTTTCTGGCAGCGCTATGGGTCATGTGTTTCCATTTTTTCACCGGTGTGAAGTCGGGCTTTATTGCGCGTTTGATTCATTTTGGCTTCACCGGCGTCGTGCTGTTTTTCGTCCTGTCCGGCTTCGTGTTGATGTACGTGTACGGCGGGGCTGCTCTTGACGACGCCGCGCAGCGCAGGAACTTCTGAGTCGCACGTGCCGGCCGCATTCTGCCGGTTTATTACCTCTCGTGGCTTCTGATCGCGCCGTTCGCGATTCTGCATCGAGTTCTTTCAGACCCTAGCGGACAGCTGCCCCGAAACATTCTCGCCAGCGCCTCGGCATCTCTGACGCTGATCCATGCGTGGATCGCGCCACTCGCCACCACCTGGAATGCGCCGTCCTGGACGCTTTGCGTGGAAGCGTTCTGTTACGCCTGCTTCCCATGGATCGTACGCTGGTTGCGGCGTATGCAGCAGCGGCAACTGCTTATGATTGCCGGCGTCTGTTGGGTTGCGGGCACCGTGCCGGCGGCCGCTTTATCGTGGGCTCCCAAGCCAGTTCAGATGTTCACTTTCGATCCGCTGCTGCATCTTCCCGCGTTTATCGCCGGAGCGGCTGTCGGACGCCTGTACGTGCTACGGCTTCAGGACCCGTGCAGCGCCGTGGAGCGCTGGGCAAACTGGGTGTGCGTGGCCGGTATCGCCGGCCTTTTGGCCGCCATACGCCTGTTACCGTTTCATGCAGCCGACGGCCTCGCGCGGACCGGCATCCTTATACCGTTTTTCTGCGCGATCGTCTACGGCCTCGCGGCGGGAACATGGTTCTCGAAGCCGCTGAGCGGCCGTGCCATGAATGTCCTTGGTGAGGCCAGCTACTCCGCTTACCTGTTGCAGTACGTCGTGTGGTACACCTATTTCGCCGTCGTGAAAAGGTTCGCGGTCCTCGATTACACGCTTGCCGTATACGACCACCGGTTCGCTCCGTTCCGTTTCTTCGCTCTGGCGGCGCTGTTGATGGTCGTATCGATAGTATCGTTCCGGTATTTCGAGAGCCCCGCGCGCCGCTATCTCCGCGCCAGATTGGGGCGGCCGGCATCTTTGCGGATGGCCTCGCCCGCCTCAGGACGTGCTCCCCTGAGAGCCCTATCAATTCCCCCGAACACCCCCATAAAAACATTCGATTAGCGGTGCGCCCGGAAGTCTTTCATAATTAAACTACGCACGCATGATTGCATCTGGCGCGGCGGTCCCCATGGAAACGCGCGCCGTGCCGCCATTCCGTGCGCCAACGTTGCACAAGGAGACGAATGGATACTCAACTGCAAAACCGTCTCAGTCTTCCATACTCCGAACTGGAAGAATTGAACCTGAAGACGAAAGAGCAACGCCGCGAGCGCGTTCCCGCCGACCGGATTCAGGAAGAGCGGCTCAAGTACCTCAACGATGAGAAGCGCGTCAAGGCCGTAACCGTACTGTTCAGCGACCTCGAAGGCCGCCTGCACATGCTCGATTACGACAAGAACTTCCTCGTGAAGAGCTGGGACAATCTCACGTTCGACGGCTCATCGATCCGCGGTTTCACGGCGCAGCGCGAGAGCGATCTGCGGTTGGGTATCGATTGGGGCTCGTTCTACTGGGTGCCCGCCGATGTTTTCGGAACGGGCAAGGTGCTGGTCTTCGGCGACGTCATCGATAAAGACGGGCAGCCCTATACCGGCGACATGCGCAGCATGCTTAAGTCGTACGCCGACCGCCTCTATCAGGAGCACGGCTACACGCTAAATGCAGCCAACGAGATCGAGGGATTTCTCTTCCGCGGCGTGGATGCCGAGCGCCGTTACTCGGAAACCGGTAGCTTCGAGTACGTCAACACGGGCGGCTACTATCACTCGCTGCCAGGCGACCCGCTGCGCACGTTCATCGACACCACCGCGGAAGTGCAGCGCGCCATGGGTTTCGAAAACGAGAAGGACCACCCCGAGGTTGCGCCGTCGCAGTTTGAAATCAACTACAGTTACGCCGATGTGGTGACAGCAGCCGATCAAATCCAGCTCTATAAGCTGGTCTGCCGGCAGGTCGCGACGAAGATGGGCTGCACGGCCAGCTTTCTGCCCAAGCCGGTTGTCGGCGTCAACGGCAACGGCATGCACACCAACGTGTCGGTCACGCAGAAGCGCCGCAACATTTTCTGGGACCCCAAAGGTGAAGAAAAGCTCAGCGACTGCGCATGGCAATTCGTCGATCGCGTTCTTTCGCACGGCAACGACATCTGCTTATTGCTGAACGCGAGCGTGAACGCTTACCGCCGCCTCGACCCGCACTTTGAGGCGCCGAACCAAATCAAAGCCTCGGCGGTCGATCGCGGCGCCATGGTGCGGATCCCGATCGGGAACGAACGAAGCGCGCGCGTGGAAGTGCGTTCAGTCGCGCCCGACGCGAATCCGTATCTGGTGTTGCTCTCGATCTTCCGGACCGGCCTCGAGGGAGGCATCGCGGACATCCATAACATCCGCTCCGCGCAGCGCTATCTGCCCGACAATATCTACGACGCGCTCGATGATTTCCGCAACTCGGACTGGATCACGACGCTGCTCGGCGAGGACGTGAAAGGCCGCTACGCCGACCTGAAACAGGCCTCAGCGGACCGCTGCCCGCGCCTGCTCGGGACATTCGTGAAGCCGCCGGAAGTCCAGTTCCATCACGAGGTCTACAACCAGTACCTCTGGAACAAGTTCTAGCGTTCACAGTTGGGCAGGCAGTCTTTGCTGTCTGCCCTTTACTCGCACTCCGCCAATCTCTTCCGATACTCTTCTCGCGCCGCCTCATACACCCGCGCCGCCTCGCCACGCTCCTCCAACCGAATCCGTGGCGATTTCTGTTTCCAGCACTGATCCACCGCTTTCAAGCACCACTCCGCGCTTGCACGCGACGCCCGGATCGGCTTGTCCCCGACCGTCACGAAAATCGGATTCGTGTGCGAGGACGGCAGAATCCGCAGCGCAACCCAACTGCTCTTCTGAATCAACACGTCGAACGACACCGGCTGCACGCGTCCGTCCGCCTCGATTTCGCGCCGGGCGACAGGCTCGCCATTAACGATCACTTCAAGCGGGACACGCCGCGTGTTCCCGATACGCGCGCGTTCGATATTCCAGTACGGCTTCTCGTCATACGGCAGCTTGCGAATGGCGTCGTTCGGATGCTCGTCCAGCAGCGCCGCAACGTCAGCCGTGATATGTACGTTCGCGGCCTTGTCCAGCTTCAGTTCACTCCCGTTCACGCCCATCTGCACGCCGCCGGCCGTGAAGTTCATCAAATGGCTGTAGCCATCCGACACGTAATTGCGCCCCTCGCGAACGCCGTGGATCCAGTCGTCATAGTCGGCGTTCCGCTGCTCGCGCACGTAGCTGCGGCCAATGCCCACGCGGTCGCCGTAAATGCACGGAAAATCCGTCTCTCCGCTGATACGCGTGCGATACCCCACGTTCAACGTGTGATACCAGATATTGAGCTCCCACGCGTACGGCGTGTCTTCGGTCGAAATAAAATCGACCAGATTCTGCGTCACGGTCACGATGTATTCATTCGCGCCGATGCCATCGAACGGTGGAACCTCATCAGTCGGCAGCTTCTCCTTCTTCAGCGCCAGCCCCCAGCCCGAATGCGCAAAGCCCGCCACCGCGCCCTGCGACCGTGCCCACCGGAAAATCGGCACACCCCAACTCGGCCAATCCTCGATGCGATGCGTGCCCGGATAATCCTGCTGCTGCAACCCCAGCAGCACGATGTGTCCCGTGTGGCTCGACGGAAACCCCGACACCTCCACGTCGTAGCGCATGTGATACTCGGGCGTCGACAGCTTGTTCTCCTTGCCCTCGAAAAACGTCTTCTGGAAATACCAGCCCGGTCCCCACGAAAGCACCGCGCCTTCCTTCAAATCCTCGCCCAGGATGTAGCGCATCATGTCCGACGGATACACGCCCTCGGTCGGCTTCTCGTAGTGCGCGCAACCCGCGGCGTGAATGTGATGATCGCCCGAATACCAGCCCATCTTCGCCGGATCGATCCACCGCTCCAAACGAAACGTCATGGTTGCGGGTGCGCCCGCCACCCGCAGCTTCTGCGTTTTCTTCAAGTACTCCGGCCCGCGGGAATAGTCAATCGTGTAATCGCCGTCCGGCAGGTAAACCGCTTCACCATCGGCACGATATACCTGCGGCTGAAACCACAGATCGGGCGCCAGACGTTTCGCTTGCGACGGGTACACGCGGCCCTGCGAATCGCGAATGACAAACCCGGCCGTAGTCGCGCGGTCGTCGGAATCGAGCACGCGCAGCGTAATCTTCGCCGCGGCCTTCGTTGTGAACAGCACATCCACCTGGCTGCGAAATCCGAGGTCTTGCGTGCCCTGCCCAATATCGAAATTGAAGCGCGCCTCCCGCTTGCCCGCGTCCTTCGAATAAATCTGCAGAATGCGATA
>JAICMB010000281.1 GCA_025929455.1 Bryobacteraceae bacterium
CCTCAGACGAATGAAACGCTCCAAACTCGGGATGCTCCGGCCACGGAGTCGCGCGATCGAAGTAGTAGGTATACACGCGTCCGCTTCGCCGCAACTGCTCGGCGGCCCAGTGGTCGAGCGATGCACGCGCGTCAGCCGGCGACGAATCCCGCGAGCCGGTGCGTTTGAGCAGCGCGGCGTCGCCCGCGACCATTCCGACGATAAGCGCAACCTCATGCTGCGGTTCGCCGGCCGTCAATACCCAGCCGTCGGTCACCGGACCGCCCACGCCCGGTCGCCCTGTATGCGGCTTATAAAACTCCGTCGCGGCTATGGCGCGCAGATCCGCAAGCGAGTGCGCGCCCATTGCTTCGGCATACTTGACGCCTTGCTGCTCACGCTGTTCGAGCGTCATCGCTCCGCCAAGGACGTTTCGCGGCAGCACGCCCGGCCCGCTCTGCGCAATCGCACGCGCGAACAGTCCTTGCGCTAGTCGCGACCGCATCAGATCCGCAACGGAAATCGCGCCCGCGGATTGGCCGAAAATCGTGACTTTCTCCGAATCGCCGCCGAACGCGGCAATATTGTCATGCACCCAGCGCAGCGCCGCAATCTGGTCCAGCAGCCCGTAGTTTCCGGAGGAATGATGCGCCGATTCTCTCGTCAGTTCGGGATAAACCAGAAATCCGAGCGCGCCGACGCGATAGTTCACCGTAACGACGACTACGCCCTTCTGCGCCAGCTTGGCCCCGTTGTAGACGGCAACCGAACTCGACCCTTCATTGAATCCGCCCCCGTAGAGGTAGACCATCACGGCTCGCCGCTCGCGCGGAGATTTCGCCGCGGTCCAGACGTTCAGAAACAGGCAGTCCTCGCTCACCGGCCCCTGCGTCATGAACTCTTCCGTCCAGGGGAGCCGCGAGCCCGGTTCAGCCTGCATGCAACTGGCGCCGAAACGATCTGCGGTACGCACGCCGTTCCAGTGCGCGGGCGGCTGCGGCGCTTGCCAGCGCAGCCTGCCTACCGGTGGCGCGGCAAATGGAACGCCGAGGTAAGCAGTGACTCCGTTTTTATCGATTGTGCCGGACAGTCGTCCCTCGTGCGTCGTAACCACGCGGTTCGCGGCCGCGGCTGTCGCGGCAATCAGGACGGCAACAAGAAGATATCGAGCCACGGAGTTCGCGTTTACTGCCTGCGCTCGAGATCCGAAACGCGAGTTTCGAGCGCCTCCATGCGTTCGTCAAGCGTGCGCGCAAGCGAGGCGACGCCGCGCACGCGCGGTTCATAGGTCGAAGCCCATTTGTGAAATTCCGTCAGCAGTCTCGTCTCGACCTTCTCCAGATCCTCCCGAATGTGGTTCATGTGCTCCTCTATCCACCGCTTATCGTCGCCGGTCAACGCCATTTGGTCGTGAGTCCTCGTCTTTAGCCTACACCGCTGTTGTTCCTGCGTCCCCGCTACCCACGCTCCTGATACAACCCGATGACATTCCCGCCCGGATCACGGAATCGCGCCGTAATCTCGGGCGCATCCGCTCCGATGGGCTGCACCATTTCTCCGCCGGCTGCGGTCACCGCGTTCAACGTATCCGCCACGCTATCGACCATGATGTACACCAGCAGCCCGGGTTGCGATGCGGGCGGGCGGCCCTGTACCCACGTGCCGCTCACTTCCCCAACACCGTCGTCAAATGCCGTGTGGCCGTCACCGCGCGTCCGGATATTCCATCCGAACACCGCCTTGTAAAACTCCGCCGAGCGCGCCACATCGGCCGCCGGAATTTCGATGTAACAGATCTTCCCGTTTGCAAATGTCGGAGGCATAAAGCGCTGCGAGTCTAGCACGAACCCGCCCGGCCTCCTGTCCCGTAAACACGAGCGTTCCGCGTGCTGCCTCGGCCATCTCCTCCGCTCCCCAGTTGGCTTTCATGATGCCGCGCACCGCGTGCACCGTCGATTCCAGCAGCAAATGTCCGAGTTCATGCGCGATCACCGCGCCCAGCACGTCCGCAGGCGGCACGTCCGCACTCGCTGCCGCCTCCCGCACGCGCCCATAGAGAACGGTTGCGGTCCGCACCGTCGCAAACGGTGTCGCGAACCCCAGCGCACTTTGTGAAACGCCGCGAACATCGCGCGCGCCGCTGATCCGCACGGTAAAGTCACCGGCTTCGCCCTGCATCCACCGCACATTCACTTGTGCACGTTCAAACGGACGAGCCGCTCGCTGCAGCGCCTTCGCGAGTACCGCATCATCGACACCGGCTTCATTGAAAACGCGCACGGTTGCAGAAACCCGTGGCGTGGCCGGTCTGGCCGGCTGCGCTTGGCCCCAGCACGCCGCTGCCACAACTGTGGCGGTTATTGAAAAACGAAAGAAGCATTCCACGCCTCCTCGTTACCGCCGCGCAGGCCGGTTCCCCACACGTGCGCGCGCCCGCACCGTCGCCCCAATCGCGGCGATTGCGGTTGCGAATCAATGCGTTACGCGCGGCATATGTCTGTGTGAAAATTTGCCGCGAGTTGCGTGACCGCGCTCGCATGGTGCTATCCCATTCCCAGTTCGTCAATCCGCTCTAGCGGCGTACCGCAGCGGCGGCAGATAATCGCCGAACAGTCGCCGCACACCAGCGGATCCGGAACCGCTACGCCGCACTTCGGGCAGTAAAATTCGCATTCCGGGCGACTTTCGGGTGGCGGGGGCGGCATACCTGATAAGCTAACAATAGAACTCGCAGGAATCGTGAGGCGACGGCTTCCCTCAGCTTATCCGGCCCTTTTCCCGATCCTTCTCGGCGTAATTCTGTTGCTGGAATCCGCGTGTGGAACGGGCAACCCCGCCGCGCACGCGCCGGCCATCGGCGAAGCGTACGCGGGGCCGATCGCGCTGCATCTGCGCAGCGATATCCCGCTCAAAAGCCCAACAGTCGCAACCGTAAAGCACGGCGATAAGCTCGACATCGTGCGTATCCACCGCCGCTGGGTTGAGGTGCGCACCAGCGACGGCAAAGTGGGTTGGACCGATTCGCGTCAGTTGCTCAGCCCCGATGATATGAAGCAGCTGGGAGACCTCTCGAAGCAGGCCGAAAAGTTGCCCTCCATGGGCCTCGCCACGACCTTCGAAACGTTGAACATGCATGGTCTCCCCAGCCGTCAGTCGCCGGGTTTCATGCAACTGCCCGAAGGCGCCAAGGTCGAAGTCGTCGAGCACAAGGTTACCCCGCGCACGCAGACTGCGCCCGCGCCTCTGCTGACGCCCATTCCGAAGCCGAAATTTCAGCGCCGCCGTGCGCGCGGCAAAGAGTCGCACGCGCTTCCGCCGCCTCCTGCCGCACAGCCGCCCAGGCCGCCGTTGGACTGGCTCGAAATGTCGGGCGTCGATTCACCCGGCGCTCCGAAACAGCCCGTCGCGCCGCCCGAGCCGCCCAAACCCGTGCCCATGGAGGACTGGTATCTCGTGCGCACCAAAGACGGCAAAGCCGGCTGGGTGCTGGCGCGCATGGTGACGATGGCGATTCCGGACGAGGTGGCGCAATACGCGGAAGGCCATCGCATCACGTCTTACTTCCCACTCGGCACCGTAACCGAAGACGACGGCACGCAGAAACACAACTGGCTGTGGACCACACTGCGGCATACGAATGAGCCCTACGAGTTCGACAGCTTCCGCGTGTTCGTCTGGAGCCGCCGCCATCACCGCTACGAGACCGCTTACATCCAGCGCGATGTGGTGGGTCAGTATCCGGTGTCCGTAGATACATCCGGTACGGACCCGTCCTTTACGCTCATCCTCGATGACGGTAACGGCAAGCCCATGCAGAACCGCTACGTCTTCAACGGCTACCGTGTAAATCTAACGAGCAGCCAGCCCTATAACCCGCCGCAGCAAAATAAGACGGCGACGGCCCTCGCCGGCGAGACCGCGCCCGCACATCGCCCCTGGTACGACACCGCCATGCACTCGCTAAAGTCGCGCTTGCAGCACCTGCTGCACCGGCAGTAGCGCGCGCGGGCGGCTGAAGCTACAATCCTTTCGGCATGTCATTCAAAGCGACGGCGCACTTCGGCGTGGTCCTGGCGCTCTCTATCGCTTTGCTCTGCGGCGCTTCGCATCCGGCTCCGCAGCCGCCGCCCAAGCTGATGCTATGGTCCTGGTTCGCGGACGATGACCTCCGCTTTTTGGACGACCGCAATGTCGGCGTCGCATATCTCGCGCTCAGTCTGCAGCTCCAAGGACGAACGCAGGTGCTTCCTTCACCGCGCGCCGTTCCCATCCGGATTCCGCCCAACGTTTACCAGATGGCCGTGGTCCGTTTCGATGTCGGCTACGATGATCAGCGCCCCGCGTTCACTGCCGAGCAACGCGAACTGGCCGTGAAGATGGTGGCCGAGATTGCCTCCATCTCGCACGCCCCAGCCGTGCAGATCGACTTCGACGCGCCGAAATCGGCCTGGCCCTTCTACCGCGAGTTACTTTCCGAAGTCCGCGCCCGCCTGCGGCCGCAGGTATTCCTATCGATTACGGCGCTCACGTCGTGGTGCGGCGCCTCGCAGAGTTGGCTCCGCGGTGTACCGGTCGATGAAATCGTCCCGATGGCATTTTCGATGGGACAGGCGACGCCCGCGATCACCACTATGCTGCAAAAGGGTGGGCAATTCCCGTTTCCGCGTTGCCGTTCGAGCATCGGTGTCGATCTCGCTTACGGCACAGTGCATCCGCGGCACGGCCAGCGCGCTTACTTCTTCATGGGCGGGAAGCAATGGTCCTCCGATCTCGTCTCGGCCGCTAAGGCGTCAGTGCAATGAGACGCGCCTCGTTCGCATGTGTCCTGGCCGTCATCGCCGCCGCTGCCTGGCAATTTGCGGCTGCCTGCGCGCCGGATTTCTACATGGCCGTTTTCAGCTACTCGCGCCATCCCGACTTCCCGCGCACCGCATTTATCGATGGACGGCTCGGCATTTTGCAGCCCACCTTCGCGCGATCGTACCTCGTCATCGCGTATCGTTACCTGAACGGCATCGACATGAACCCGCGCGAGCGCGAGCAGGCGCGCGGCTATTACAAAGACCGCGACACCGCTTCCTGGGATCACCTCGGCACGGACTGGCCTGCGCGCTGGCGCGAGGTGCGCTCGCACATCCGCACGCCCGCGCCATCACCGGCAAATCTGATTACGAACGGGCAGTTGCTGTACGATCCGGAGACGCACTCCTTCGCACTCAACTGCGCCGAAGATGCGTTCCGTGTCGCGCTGCACACGCTCGCGCA
>JAICMB010000524.1 GCA_025929455.1 Bryobacteraceae bacterium
GAGCACTCCGTGATACAGAAAATGTCCCCACGCCAGCACCACCGCCGCGCTCGCGCCGATGACGCCCGGCATCCATCCGACGCGCCCGAGCGGAGCGTACACATGTCCGAGCATGTCCTGCAACATGAAGCGGCCCACGCGCGTGCCCGCGTCGAGAATCGTCAGGATAAACAGCGCTTCGAACATGATGGCGAAGTGATACCAGAAGCCCAGAATCGCGCGCCCGCCTAGCGTGCCCGCAAAAATATGCGCCATACCGAGCGCCAGCGAAGGCGCGCCGCCGGTCCGATAAAACAGCGTCTTCTCGCCTACTTCGGAAGCCAGTGCGGCCATCTGCTGCGGCGTCACAGCATAACCCCAGCTCGTAATCATGGCGGATGCGGCCGCGGGTGTTGCGCCGACGACGCCGGCTGGCGAATTGACCGCAAAAAACACGCCCGGCTGCAGCGAGCACGCCGCCACCAGCGCGACGATGCCCACGAAGCTTTCGAGCAGCATCGACCCGTAGCCCACCTGCCGCGCATGCGATTCGCGGGCGATCATCTTCGGCGTGGTGCCGGAAGAGATCAGCGCATGAAAGCCCGAAATCGCGCCGCACGCAATCGTAATGAAGCAGAACGGGAAGATTTTGCCGGCGAAAATCGGACCATTGCCGTCCGTAAAGCGCGTGAACGCCGGCAACTGTAGCGGCGGATGCACGAGTATGACCCCGGCTGCCAGCAACAGCACCACGCCGAGTTTCACGAACGTGCTCAGGTAGTCGCGCGGCGCGAGCAGCATCCATACGGGCAGCGCACTCGCCAGAAACGCATACACCATGATCGCGAACGCGAGCGCGACACCCGAATATGTGAACCACGGCGCGAGCACCGCCGATTGCGAAACGGTCTGCCCTCCGAAAACGCTCGCCAGCAACAAAACGAAGCCAATCGCGGAGCACTCCAGCACCTTGCCGGGCCGCCAATAGCGCAGATACAATCCCATGAAGAGCGCAATCGGGATTGTCGCGGCAATCGTGAAGGTGCCCCATGGGCTGCCTTTGAGCGCGTTCACCACAACCAGCGCGACCACCGCGAGCAGGATGATCATGATGAGAAACACGGTGAGCAGCGCCGCGATGCCGCCGATGCGCCCGATCTCATCGCGCGCCATCTGCCCGAGCGACTTGCCGTCGCGCCGCATGGAGCAGAACAGAATCACGAAGTCCTGCACTGCGCCGCCCGCAACAGCACCGAGAATCAGCCACAGCGTTCCGGGAAGGTAGCCGAACTGCGCGGCAAGCGTCGGACCGACCAGCGGTCCCGGCCCTGCAATCGCAGCGAAGTGATGGCCGAAAAGGATCCAGCGGTTGGTCGGCTCGAAATCGTGGCCGTCGCGCAACCGCTCCGCTGGCGTCGCGCGCCGGTCATCGAGCGCCATCACCTTCGCCGCGATCCATTTCGCGTAAAACCGATAACCCACGGCATAGGTGCACGCCGCCGCTGTCACGATCCACAGGCTATTTACCGCCTCGCCGCGCAAGACCGCCACACCGGCGAGGCAAAAGGCTGCCGCCAGCGCTACGACCGCCCATGCGATGCGCGCAAACCAGCGGCGCGCGTGTGTGTCTTCGCGCACCTGCTGCTGTATCGGGACCGGCATTCGCCCATTATAAGGTGCGCTTGAGACAATAATAGGAAAAACGTTCTTGCGCGGCCGCCCACGGCCCAGCGAGACGGGCCGTAGGCGAAGCGATTGCGCGTGCCGGGGCTCGCGGTTTAGATTAGGACATCACGGTAACCTCTATATACAATGTGTGCGCAAAACGTTCCCGAACGGCCGGCTGAAGCGCGTCAGACCCGCCGCACGTTTTACTTGTCCGCGATTTATGGCATGGGGGCCATCATCACGGGCATGCTCTCTGTCCCGGCCGTAATGTATCTGTTCAAGCCGGCCAAAGGACGAAAGCTTTCGCCATGGGTGAAGGTTGGCGACATTTCGCAAGTGCAGCCGGGCAAGCCCGCGGAGATGGTGTTCCAACGCAAGCGCGTCGACGGTTGGAAGATCATCACGGAAAAGACCAGCACCTGGGTTGTTAAGGAACCCAACAACCAGGTGGTCGCGTACTCGCCGCAATGCACACATCTCGGCTGCGCATACCACTGGGACGACAGCCAGCACGTGTTCATCTGCCCCTGTCACAATTCCGCATTTTCGATCGACGGCCGCGTATTGACGGGACCGGCGCCGCGCCCGCTGGACCGCTTGCAGGTGAAGTTGGAAGGCACACAACTCGAGGTGGGGCCGCTCGAACGCCATGCGTAAGATCATCGACTGGCTCGAGCAACGCACCGGTCTTGAAAGCACGTTGCGGGAATTTCTGTACGAGGACATTCCCGCATCGAGCGGATGGCACCAGATCTTCGGTAGCGTGGCGCTGTTCGCGTTTCTGGTGCAGGTGTTCACAGGCGTTCTGCTGGCGATCAATTACGCGCCGACGCCGCCCGAGGCTTATCGCAGCCTGCACTACATAGTCACTGAACTCACCACCGGCAAGCTGATCCGCAATCTTCACCACTGGGGCGCGACAGTGATGATCATCGTCGTTGTCCTGCATCTGTTGCAGGTGTTCATCTACGGCGCGTACAAGAAACCGCGCGAAGCGACGTGGATGGTCGGCGTCGTGTTGCTTCTAGTCACTCTCGCATTTGGTCTGACGGGATATTTGCTGCCGTGGGACAACCGGGCTTATTGGGGCACGGTCGTGACAACGCAGATCGCAGGCTCGGCGCCGTTCGCCGGCACGTACATCCAACGGTTGCTCGGTAGCGAAACCGGCATCAGCGTCATCACATTCGCGCGTTTTTTTACCGCGCACGTGGTGCTGCTGCCGCCGTTAACCGCGCTGTTGATTGCGACCCATGTGTACCTGGTGCGCAAACACGGCGTTACGCCTCTGCATGGTGATACAGCGCCGAAGAAAAAGTTCTACCCCGAGCAGGTGTTTCGCGATACGACGGCCGTTTTCGTCGCGTTCATCACGTTATTCCTTTTGGCGGTCATCGCCAAGGTCCCGTTGGAACGCATGGCGGATCCCACGGATACGGCATACATTCCGCGCCCCGAATGGTATTTCCTGTTTCTGTTCCAGACGCTGAAGTTTTTCAAAGGGCCGCTGGAGATTGTCGGCAGTACGGTACTGCCTGGCATCGCGGTACTCATCCTGTTTTTGGTTCCGTTTATCGATCGCAAGCCCGCCGTGCGGTTAGCTAAGCGCACGTTCGCGTTCAGCGTGGC
>JAICMB010000850.1 GCA_025929455.1 Bryobacteraceae bacterium
CGGGTCCGTCAGAAACGTTCCCAGGTAGCGGACCGTGCACAGCTGCAACCCGAAGCCGAGCCGGTTGTGCGCGCCACGCCGCCGACCGATAAGCGCGAGGTCGAAGTCATTCAGATAGAAGCAGCGGGCCGGCTCTGCCGCCGACGGCTCCTTGCTATAACAGCCGAACCGGCGCTCTTGCTCCGCGGTCAGGAAGTCAACGGGCACGGGGTGCCTCGAGTGCCGCGCGCACCTGCGCCTCCGCTAGATCGGCGTAGCCGAACGTCGAGCGGATGTCTTTATGCCCGAGCACCCGCTGCACAATCTCCACCGGCTGGCCTTGGGCGATCAACTCGCTCCCGCGCGTGTGGCGCAGCTGATGCAGGGTGTATTGGGGATGCCCATCCGCTTGCACCAAACCCGCGGCGGCGCAGATCTGCACCCACTGATAGTGCAACGCATCGTATGACACGGCAGTGCCACGGTTCGAGCGGAAGAGGATCTCTTCTGGCGCCGCTGCACGCAAGGGCTTGCAGTAAGCACGGAGACCACGCAGGGCACGCGGTGTCGCGGTCGGCCCCAACACCACCATGCGCTCAGTACCGTTCTTGGGCTCGCGCACACGGAGCGCTTCGCGGCCCGTGTCCAGCAGCACATCCCCGTGTCGCAGCCCCAGCACCTCGCCGGCACGCATGCCGGTCTCGCGCAAGATAATAAGGATCAGGCGATAGGGCTGCGGCGCTGTGGCGATAGCGGCATCCAGTGCCTGCTGCTCGGCCGCTGCTCGGATTGGCCGCGGCAGCTGCTGTCGCGCTCTGGGCGGACGGAAGCCGATGAGCGGATCGCGCGTGCAGTGCCCATGCCGCACGGCCCACGTGAAGAAGCGACGAAAGGTGGCAGTTCGTCGGCCAATCGTGCTCGGCGTCGCCGCATCGCGGCCGATCCATGCCTCGAGATCGGCTAGACTGAGGGCATCAAGCGCCAGGGCGAAACGGCCGTCGATAGCCGCCAGCGCGAGTTCATAGCGATAGGCGCGCAAGGTGTTCGGACGCAAGTGATCAAGGTGTGTCGCGTCGGCCAGGAAGCCCTCGTACGTCGCTCCCAAAGTAGGTTCCATCACATCGCACCGCCGTCGTTTGCCAGAGAATTCCGCAAAGTGCCCTTAGCGTAGAGCAGCGTTGCTCCTCTGGCAAGCAGTGAGGCGATGCTGTGAGTACTGAGCAAGCCCGTGCACGGATCAGCGCGGAAGCGGATCGCATCATGAGCACCGAGCACGCGGTGCGCGCGATTCTGCTCGTGGGAAGCTACGCCCGGGGCACGCCCTGGCCGGGCTCAGATGTCGATCTGCTGGTGATCACTGAGACCGGCGCGTCTCGGCAGGTGGCCGCTGATGTTGGCTGGACCACGTTTGACACCAACTACACCACTATCGACGCGTTGGAAGACCAGATGGCGCGGTCGTTCATTACCTGTAACAGCTGTCGCGACCTCGTTACCCTTCGTGGTGATCCTGGAATCGCGCAGCAGATC
>JAICMB010000310.1 GCA_025929455.1 Bryobacteraceae bacterium
CGTTAGCTCGGGGTGAAACGTCGCGGCCAGATGGCGGCCTTGCTCGACAAGGACAGGATGGCCGCCGTAATGAGCGAGCACGCGCATCTCCGGGCCGGTGGTGCGGATAATCGGCGCGCGGATAAACACCGCTTCTAGTTCCTCGCCCGCCAGTTCTCCTTCGAGCCGCAGCCGTTCGATGCGGCTGTCGAGTTGCCGCCCGTAAGCGTTGCGCTCGACCTCCATGTCCATAAGGCCGAGCGAGGGCTGCTCGGGGTTGGTGACCCGCGTCGCCAGGAGGATCGCGCCCGCGCAGGTGCCGAACAGGGGATGCGTCTCGCCGAAGCGCTGCAGAGGCTCGAACAGCTGCTCCTGATTGATGAGCTTGAGCATCGTAGTGCTTTCGCCGCCTGGAATGACGAGCGCGTCGACGCCGTGCAACTCGCCGGCCGAGCGCACTTCGACCACTTCGGCTCCAGCTTCGGCAAGCGCCCGCGCGTGCGCTTCGAAATCGCCCTGCAGCGCGAGGATGCCAACGCGCTTCTTACGCCCGCTCATCCGGCGCTACCAGCCGCGCGTCTGCATAAGTTCGCTTTCCTGCAGGCGCGAAACATCCAGACCGGGCATCGCGATGCCGAGTTCTTCGCTCGCTTCGAGGAGCTTCGCGGGATCGCGGTAATACGTCGCGGCTTTCACGATGGCGCGCGCCCGCGCTTCCGGATCTGAGGATTTGAAGATTCCCGATCCGACGAACACCGCCTCCGCGCCCAACTGCATAACGAGCGCTGCGTCGGCCGGCGTCGCGATGCCGCCTGCCGAAAAATTCGGCACCGGCAGTTTTCCCTGCTCAGCCACGTACTCGACCAATTCGAGCGGGGCTTGTAGCTTCTTCGCCTCGTGTACCAGCTCTTCTTTGCCCAGCACCGTGAGCTGCTTCATCTCCTTCATGATGGTTCGGATGTGGCGCACCGCTTCCACGATATTGCCAGAGCCGGCCTCGCCCTTGGTTCGGATCATGGCTGCGCCCTCCGCAATCCGCCGTAGCGCTTCGCCGAGATTGCGCGCGCCGCACACGAATGGAATTTTGAACGTGCGCTTGTCAATGTGGTGCTCCTCGTCGGCGGGCGTGAGCACTTCGCTCTCGTCGATGTAGTCCACCGCGAGCGCCTCCAAAATTCGCGCTTCCGTGAAATGTCCGATGCGCGCCTTGGCCATCACGGGAATGCTGACGGCCGCCATGATCTCGCGAATTTTGCTCACCGGAGCCATGCGCGCGACTCCGCCCTCTTTGCGGATATCCGCGGGCACACGCTCCAGCGCCATCACGGCCGCGGCGCCCGCCTGCTCCGCGATGACGGCTTGTTCGGCATTGGTGACGTCCATGATGACGCCGCCCTTGAGCATCTCAGCCAAACCTGCTTTCAACCGAAAATCGTCGTCTAAAAACATTTCAAAGCTCCTTTGATATATCTATACGATGGCGAATGAATCGAGCCGCGGTGATTGCCGCGCGCGTTCGAGCGCCGCGCTGCACACGCGGCCAAGAATTTCCATACCGGCCGTGATCTTGGCCGCTTCGAGCCCCGCGAAACTGATGCGCAGACTGCCCGGATCGGCATCGCCGATCGCAAAGTGCCGGCCCGCCGAATAGCTGACGCCCTGCCGCTCCGCCTCAGGCAGAAGCTCGGAGGCATCGAGCGGCTCCGGCAATCGCACCCACAGATTCATACCGCCCGCCGGCTCGGTCCAGGTGCTCCCCGTAGGCAACCAACGGCGGCACCCATCGATGGCTGCGCGCAGCCGTTCGCGCCCGCCCGCCAGGACCCGCTCGCGATGCGCCGCAAGGCGGCCGGACTCGGCAAAACGCAGCAGGACAGCCTGCGAAAGCTGGTCGGTGTGCAAGTCGCACCACTGTTTGTTTTCCGTCAAGCGCTCGATGAGGCGGCGCGGTCCCGTCACCCAGCCCACGCGCAAACCGGGAAACGCCAGTTTTGAGAAGCTGCGCAGCAGGACGGTGTCGCCCGAGGCGTCTAACGCCTTCATCGCGGGCAGCGGCGCGCCTTCGTACCGCAGATCGCCGTACGTGTCGTTCTCGACGACGACCACGCCGCCGTGCGCCGCAAGCCGCAACGCCTCTTCACGCGCTCGCAGCGGCATCGTCGCGCCGGTCGGGTTCTGAAAATTCGGCGTTAGCACCAGCATGCGCGGCCGCCGGTCCGCGCGAGCGCCGGCAATGGCCTGCTCCAGCCGCTCGAGGTCCGCGCCGTCGTTATTAACATGCACGGGTTCGAGCCGCGCACCACCGCGCTGGAACACATTCTTGATCCCCGAGTACACCGGGTCCTCTAGCAGCACCGTTTCGCCGTGCGCGATGAGCGTCCGCTGCAAGAGATCGATCGCCTGCTGGCAGCCGCTCGTAATCAGCACGTCATCGTTTGCGCCCGCGGTCCCCTCCTAGCGCGCGCGCTGCAGCAGGTACCGGCGCAGCGGAGCGTAACCCGCCGGCGAACCCAACTGTAGAATGTTCTGCGCTTCGTCGCTCCGGATCACTTCGGCGCACGCCTCGCGAAATTCCTCGATCGGAAACAGCAGTTCCGACGGCCGCGCGCTCGCAAAGCTAATCTCAACATCGCGCGCCACGGCCCCATGCGATGCCTGCGGCAGAATATCTTCCCACTCGACCCCGCACTGCCCCGCACCGGCCACGAAACTGCCCCGCCCCACCTGGCCGGCGATCAGACCTTCCGATTCCAGCAGATCGTAGGCGGCCGACACCGTCGTGCGGTTCAGTCCAAGCCAGCCAGCCAATTCCCGCGTTGCCGGCAGGCGGCCCCCACGCTCCAGACGCCCGGATTTGATCAACTCTCTAATACTATCAGAGAGTTGCCGGTACATCGGAACGTTCGAATTCGGATCCGGCTGGGCAATCGGAAGCATGCCAATCTGCCCTGTATCGTACCACATTGGACTGGGAAAGCGGCGGATTGCGTTTGCTAACATGGACCTTTCAGCCGTGACCTGCCGTCGTATCCTATGCTGTTTGTGTCTGTTCACGCTGGTGGTGTGTGACCTGGGTGCGGCGCAAAAACGCAAGAAGAAGCGCGGCGATCAAGACGGCATGTTGCCGGTCATCATCACCGATACGAAGAAGGACAAGGACCAGGAAGTCACGCAGACGCTCCCGGTACCCAAGGAACTGCCGGTCGCCGTCTCCGCCGATGCCGGCCATTTAGTATTCCAGACAGCACCACTCTCCGGGCACGGGCTGTTCTCGCAACAGACACGCGATTCGCTAAAAACGCTGTTGCGGTCCAATCGTGGCAATATCGTCAAGCTGCGTGCGTTCGTGACCGGGGCCGGCGACATGCGCCGCGTCTCCGATATTGCGAGCGAGTTGTGGACGGACAAGCATCTGCCGCTGCCGGCGTTGAGCATCGTACAGGTGGGCGCGCTGCCGCTGGCCGAAGCGCAAGTCGCGCTGGAGAGCATTGCGGTGGACAAGGATGTCGTGAATGCGAACGGGCTGAAGTTCCTGCCGGCGAAATCCGAGAAATCGCTCGCCGCGGCGCTTGACGCGTTAACGGCCGAAGCCGACGGCGCGCCGGTGTTGTGCGTGACATGCTATCTGCGCTCGCTCGAAAATAACGCCGCCATTCGCAACGCGCTCGCGACGCGCTTCCCGCGCGCGGCTGTCACGTACGTGCAGATGCAGCGCAACTACGGCGGACCTGTTGCCGCGTGCGAAGCCGTAGCGGCCGGAAACGCCATCGCGCCCAGCGCGCGTCTGGTCTTCACCGGCACGCAACTCGGCTTTGGCGAACGGAGTTCCGATATAAAGCTCGCCTTCGAACGCCTCGAAAAAGCACTGGCAGGCGAGGGCGCATCGCTCAAAAGCGGCATCTATGCGCGCGGCTATTCCACCAGCCGGCATGTCACCGCCGAACTGCACCAATCCGGCAAGCAGTACTTCCCCGCGGCCACGCCGTTTACGATCCTGCCGTTTGAGGGCTTGCCGTCACTTGACGCGACGTTTGCGGTGGACGTAATCGCTGCCGTGGGTGACAATCTTACGAGTGCATTGACTCGTTAGCGTGAGTGGGGCGTCACTTCGAACACGAGTTCATTCGTATCTGGCGCCATACGTTCCATATAGATCCTCTGCACCGGTCCTCCTCTCGATTCGAACTAAAATGAAAGTACTCCATGCAGCGGTTTTGCATCCTGGCCGTCGCGGCGGTCTTCGCCTGTGGCGCGCACGGCCAGTCCACGCGCCCGCAACTGACTTGGCAAGGCGACGTCGACCGCTCGTGCCTGATCGTCATTCGAGGGAAGCACATCGAAGTTCAACCGCGCCAGGGCGCGTCAAACGCGGCTACGCGCTTCAACGCCGCCCTGCCCGACCGCACCGTCGCCGTCCGGCTTGAGGTCCTTGAGGGGCGCGGCTGGGTTCGAATTGCGGAGCAGCCGCGAGCCGCCAACGATTTCTCCGCCGTTATTGCCATCGACGATTCCCAGCAAGGCGCCTCCCACTATTCACTGGCGCTTTATTGGCCCATCGACGACCGCATCGCCAAGATGGACCGGCTCAAGTGGTCGGGCCGCGTGACCGGCGCCGCCGTAATCGCGTGCCGCGCGCGCACGTGCGCGGCCGAGTCGTCACTGTCCGCAACCGTTGTAAAGCCGCAGTTTCGATTCAGTGCGCCCTTGCCTCCTCACGACAACACCGTCCAGCTTTCCGTTTCCATGGGGACCGCCCGCGTCCTGGAAAATCCTTCCGCCGCAAACAGCTACACGGTGCGCATCGCCGCGGGCGGCGCTCCCGTTCCCGAGGACGTGGAATTCACGCTGTCATGGGAGAGGCAGTAACGTGGAGGCGCGCGTGCGCATGCTCGGTGCGTTGCACATCGCCTTCGGAATCGCGGGCGCAACGGTCGCGCTCCTTTACTTCGCGTATCACGGAGCGTTTCTAACCAAGACAGATATTATCGGCTACTTCATCGCCGGCTGGCTGGTGCTGCTGCTCGCGCTGGC
>JAICMB010000141.1 GCA_025929455.1 Bryobacteraceae bacterium
CCTTCGCGCTCGAGCTGCTGCTTTAAAGCGAGATAATTCTCGACAATTCCGTTGTGAACGACAACAATATCACCGCTGCAGTCGCGGTGCGGATGTGCGTTTTCTTCCGTCGGCCGCCCGTGCGTCGCCCAGCGCGTGTGGCCGATTCCATATGAGCCATCTACCGGATTGGCGCGTACCGTCTCTTCCAAATTGCGCAGTTTTCCGGACGCGCGCCGTATCGACAACTGGCAATTGTCGCCGAGCACCGCGATTCCCGCCGAATCGTAGCCTCGATATTCCAGCCGCTTCAGCCCGTCCAATACAATCGGCACGGCGTTACGCGACCCGATGTAGCCTACAATGCCACACATAACCTAAGAATACAGACCCTCATTTCACTATTCTTTGTGGCGCGGCCAGTCTCTGCTGGCTGCGCTCAACGGCCCGCATGATCGCGCTCAGCTATTCGCGCCATGACGGCTCGGGCGGGCTTTGCGCCTGCTCGATAACGTCATGGGGCATGCCGGCGCAGCCGTCCAGCGCGGTAGCCTAGGCATTCACCTCAACGGCGGTGGTCAGAATTTCCTGGCTCAGGAGCGCCTCGCGCTCACCGGGATCCAACATCTCGATATACAGCTCGATCGCCTCTTTGATGTTCGCGAGCGCCTTTTCGAGCGTGTTCCCCTGCGACTGGCAGCTCTTTAATTCCGGACACCACGCGTAATATCCGTGTTCGTCTTTTTCTATCACCACACTCGCTTTTCGGCTCATTCCATCTCCGTACCTTACGCCCGTAGCCGCCGCATAATCGGCCGCATCACCATGCGCGTCGCCATGTCCAGCTCCGGCACGCGTAACAGCCGCGCGCTCATATAGAACACGACCACACCTGCCGGAATTGAAACCGACAGGTCCGCCAAATGCCCGAGCGCCGATATGCCGAACCGCACGCGCATGTAATGGCTCGTCACCAGCACCACCGCGCCCATCGCGATCGATGCCACCAGCACGCGCCACACGCTTGCAAACAGCTCGCGGCCTTGAATGCCGCCGATGCGGTTGCGAAGCAGTATAAACAGCACTATCGACCCGAACAGCGCCACCGCCGAGGTGGACAGCGCTAAACCCGCGTGCCCCAGCCCGATCGCTTCCAGCATGGTCGCCGCGGTCGCGTAATTCACGGCGATCGAAATCAGACTCACGATCATCGGCGTGCGCGCGTCATGCAGCGCATAAAACGCCGGGTTCAGTACTTTCAGCGCGGCGTAGCCCGCCAGTCCAATCGCGTAACAGGACAGCGCCAAAGCAGTCTGGTTCGTGTCGTTGGTCGTGAAGCGCCCGCCCTGGTAAATCGCGCCGATAATGGACCGCCCCAGCACCGCCAGTCCCACCGACGAGGGAATCGTCAGCAGAAACACCATGCTCAGCGACTTCGATAACGTGCGCCGGAACTCGTCCATGTTGCCGGCGCCTGCGCTCCGCGATATCGACGGCAGCGTCGCCGACGCGATCGATACGCCGAACAGCCCCAACGGAAGCTGCATGAATCGAAACGCGTAACCCAGCCAGCTCACCGGTCCGTTCTCCGGAATACGCGATGCGAAGTTGGTGTTCACCATCACGTTGATCTGCACCGCGGCGTTCCCCAGAATCGCCGGCCCCATCAAGCGAAAAATCTTCTGCAGACCCGGATGATTCCAGTTGATCGTCGGCCGGAAGCTGAACCCCTCGCGCCGCAGGCTCGGCACTTGCCACAGCAGTTGCAGCATGCCGCCGAACACGACCCCGATCGCCATGCCCGTAATCGGCGCAATCCCCAGTGCGCGCCCGAACGTGATGCCCAGCAGCACGCCGCAGATCACGGAGCCCAGGTTAAAAAATGACGACGCCAGCGCCGGCACCCCGAAGCGGTGGCATGCGTTCAACACTCCCATGGCCTGCGCAGCCAGCGCCACCACCAGCAGGAACGGGAACATGATGCGCGTCATATGTACCGCGAGCTCGAACTTCCCGGGCACCGCGTGATATCCAGGCGCCAGCAACTCCACTAACAGCGGGCTAAAGATACTTCCGAGAATGCAGAAGACGCCGACGACGATGATCAGCGCCGTGCCGACCAGGTTGGACAGCACCGCCGCTTCCTTGAGCCCCTTGGCCGCCAGCGGATGCGTGAAGATTGGAACGAACGCCTATGACAACGCGCCCTCGGCAAACAGATCGCGCGTCAGGTTCGGGATGCGGAAGCCCAGCAGGAACGCGTCATAGATCATGCCCGCGCCGAAGTAGTGCGCCATCACCTTCTCGCGAACGAGGCCGGTGATGCGCGACATGAAAACCGCGATGGAAACGATTCCGGCGGATCGGGCTACGTTCTCCGCGGCGGGCGGATTTTGCACTTGCGATGCCAAGACTACGTGCTGGACGCGGAGGCGGTTTCCCCCGCGTTTGCGTACTCCTCCAGGAACTGCGCGACCGCGCGGATACCTGTGTAGTAGTTGCTCACGCGGAATTTCTCATTCGGCGAGTGCAGGCCGTCGTCGGGCAATCCGAATCCCATCAGGACCGTGGGAATACGCAGGTGCGTCGCGAAATCGCCGACTACAGGGATGGAGCCCCCGTTGCGCGTGAACACCGTTTCACTGCCGAGCACCTCGCCGAATGCGTGCGCCGCGGTGCTAATGGCAGGATGATCGGGATTCACCATTACGGCCGGGCTCGCGCCGAGCACGCGCAATTCGATGCGGACGCCTTCGGGAGCGTTCTTCTGTAGGAATGTGCGAAACGAAGCCAACAGCTTATCCGGATCCTGCTTCGGCACCAGCCGGAAACTCACCTTCGCCACCGCCTTCGCGGGGATCACGGTTTTCGAACCCGCACCCGTAAAGCCGCCCGCGATGCCGTGCACCTCGAACGTCGGCCGCGCCCACAAGCGCTCCAGAACCCCGTACTCCGGTTCGCCGGTCAGTCCCGCCGCGCCCACATCCGAATTTTGAAATTGGCGCTCGTCGAACGGCAGCCGCGCCCAGCTCTCCTTCTCCTGCGACGCGGGCGGCTCGACATCGTCGTACATGCCCGGAATCTGAATGCGGCCATGCTCGTCCTTGCATTTCGCCAGCAGTTCGATCAAGCCCCACACTGCGTTCGGAGCCGCGCCGCCGAACAGCCCGGAATGCAGGTCGCGCGCCGCGCCGTTCGCTTCCACTTCCATGTACACGAGCCCGCGCAGACCCACGCACAGCGTCGGCAGCCCGTCCGCATACATCGCAGTATCGGAAACCAGCGCTACATCGGCCTGAAGTTTCTGCGCATGCTCCGCGACGTACTTGGCGATGCTGGCGCCGCCGATCTCCTCCTCGCCTTCGATCAGGAATTTCACGTTCAGCGGAAGCTTGCCGCCGTGCATCTGGCGCAGCGCTTCGACCGCCTTGATGTGCGTGTACATTTGCCCTTTGTCATCGGCTGAGCCGCGCGCGTACAAATTGCCGTCGCGAATCGACGGCTCAAACGGGGGCGTTTGCCACAGCTCCAGCGGATCGGGCGGCTGCACATCGTAGTGCCCGTAGCACAACACCGTGGGTTTCCCGGGCGCGTGCAGCCAGTCGGCGTACACCAGCGGATGCCCCGCGGTCTCTATAATCTCGATGTGCTCGAGACCCGCGCGCCGCAGCGCTTCGGCGATAAATTCCGCCGCGCGCTGTATGTCTTTTTTGTGTTCCGGAAGTGTGCTGACGCTCGGAATACGAAGAAAATCCTTCAGCTCACTGAGCAGACGCTCTTCGTTCGCATCAACGTACGCGTCGATCGGGCGGGGCATGGCGCGGGGACTGCTTTCATTTTGGCAGATGTGCCGGACCGGTGCAGTTTAAGCAAGCTGTCGCGGGTTCGATACGGGCCGCCGCCGGGTCAGTATATCCAATTGGATATACTCACAGCATGTAGCCGGTGCGTTTTCTCGGGGACTCGCTCGAGTGCCTGCGAAACTTCCCAGAGGATGCACGGCGCGATGCAGGCTATCAACTGGACAAGGTGCAACGTGGGGAGCCACCGGACAACTTCAAGCCCATGCCGGCGGCCGGCAAGGGCGTCGAGGAGATTCGGCTGACGGATGAGAGCGGCGCCTACCGCTTGATCTACCTGGCCCGCCGCGCCGAGGCGGTGTACGTGCTGCACGCTTTTCAAAAAAAGACGCAAGCGACTTCGCGGCGCGATATCGAGATCGCCAGGAAACGATTCGCGCAAATATCGAGAGGTGGAAAATGACGAAACCGGAGAGCTATGCCAGTGTCTGGGACGCGATTGCGGACACGCCCGGGCAGGCGGCCAACCTGCGGGCGCGGGCTGAGTTGATGCGGCAGATTGCGGCCTTCGTCAAGAAGCATAAGTGGACACAGGTCGAGGCCGCGCAACACTGTGGGGTGACCCAGCCGCGGATTAACGATCTGCTCCGCGGACGGGTCTCGCGCTTCTCACTAGATGCACTGGTGAACATCTCGACGGCGTTGGGCTGCCGCGTGCGGCTTGATCTCGAAGCCGCGTAAGACACAACCGCGCCGGAAAAACATGAAAGCCGAGAAGGGTAAGACTCCTCGCAGCGGATCAGTTGCAGGTTCAGCACGATCCCGATCAGTGAACCACCAAGAACGCGAAAAGTGGCATGGTGTGCCCGAGGTTTACGTCAAGCTTATGAAGGACACGCTCGGCTATCCACCGAAACAGTGGGAGCAGCTAAAAGCCGAGCCGACGGACAGCGCGGGGGTTTATCGACCAAAGAGCATTGCGTTCTATGCACGGGGACCGGCAAAGAAGATGAGGTGCGCGTGGGGACCGTCGCTAGAGGGTTATTACCCCGCTGTTGAAAACGTCACACGCCGAAGCGGCTACAGCACGATGCGATTGTGGGTTAGCCGCCGTCGCGATTCCACGTGAGGCATTGGATGCGGTCTCGAAGTTTATATGCGACGAAAAGGACGTCGGTCGCTGGGATGCTGAAGATGGATATTTGGCCATTGATGAAGAGAGCCCCGGCACGCGCAGAGATCAGTGACAAGGTAGATCGGCGGGTTTGCTACGCAGAGGTGGGACTGCTTTCATTTCGGTATGCGCGCTCGAAACCGGGGCGCGCAATAACTCATCCCCCGCTCTGCTGCCACGCTCCGTTTTTCATTACGCGCACCTCCGTCCCGTCGATCAGGGTCAGATTCGCGGGCGCTCCGGGGACGATTTCTTCTCCCGCGAACGGCCGCACTACGCCCCCGTACGCCCGGATAATCCGCGCGTTCTTCGGCATCGGAGTGGTCGCTTGCGGGCCCGCCGCCTCGATGCGCTGACCGTTCACGATCACGATGGAGTCGGGCACGGCTGCCTTTCCCGGCCCCGGATTTAAGTTCGCGCCCACAATCGCGACGCGGCTCATCTCCGGCGCCGAACAGCCCGCCAGCAATAAACCCAACAACAACGCCCAGCGCTTCACAGCAGCATCTCCAGTCTTAATGCGCGCAAATCGGGCAGCAGAATATCGGGTTCCGCAGCAGCCAAAAGCCGCTGATCCACAACGCCGGTGCCGACCGCGATCGCGCGCACGCCCGCCGCCCGCGCGGCCGCCACGTCGTTGGGATGATCGCCGATCAGCGTAATCGCCGCTCCACGCTTGATCCAGCCTGACTGCCGCGCCTGCCGCACCGCCGCGCGAACCAGCCCCGCGCGATTTCTCGCCCGGTCGCAAAACGAACCCAATCGAAAGTAGTGCTTGATTCCCGCCCGCTCCATCTTTTTCCACCCGATGCGCGGCAGATTTCCCGTCACCAGCCCGATCGTCGCACCGCGGTCATGGATGCGTTCGAGCGCGCGCCGCACGCCGGGGCAGGTCTTACGTTGCAGCGCCGGGCAGGACCGCGCATAGAGTACTTGCGCAACGCGCAGCACTTCCGGCATGGCGCGCCGAATCTCGCGCGAACCCGCTCCGGAACGCCGCAGCATCTCATCCACGATGTCCTGGTCCAGCATGCCGGCCACCGGTACGCCGTCGGTTGTCGTCTCGCGGCCCGTAACGCGGCGTACGGCATCCACCAGCGCCTGCCGGTGGTGCGGACCCGCGCGGCGGATCAGCGTGCCATCGATATCGAACAGCACCAGTGCATTCGACAAGTCCATCTCTTACTATATCGATGTGGAAATCGAGTTCCCCGGCGGCAAACGGCTGCGCCTCCTGATTGGCGATATCACGACCCTGCGAGTCGATGTCATCGTGAACGCCGCTAACTCCGCGCTCGCGGGCGGCGGTGGGGTCGACGGCGCCATCCATCGTGCGGGCGGCGCGGCGCTTATGCGCGAACTCGACACCATTCGCACCGAGCAAGGTAAGTGCCCGCCCGGCAGCGCCGTTGTCACCGGCGCCGGCGCGCTGCCCGCGCAGTTCATCTTTCACGCCGTCGGCCCCGTGTACCGCGACGGCAAACACGGGGAGGCCGATCGGCTGGCATCCTGCTACAGCACCTGCCTCGAACTCGCCGAGCAGCGCGAGGCGCGCAGCATCAGTTTCCCGTCCATCTCCACAGGCGCCTATGGCTATCCCATGGATGAGGCCGCGAAAATTGCGCTGCGCGCCATCGCGGATCACCTGCAGCGGCCGGAATCGAAGGTGCGCGAAGCGATTGTCGTGCTTTTCGATCAAGGCGCGTACGAAGTCCACGCACGCGCCGCACGCAGCCTCTTCACGCAGCAGGCCACCTGACGTCCCGCAGTTAATTCGCGAGTAGGATCGAAATGCCCAGAACCGTCGTGCTGGCGGTGGTGGCACCGTTTGAAAATTGCAGCGATATGAGGTCGCCCTCGTTTACCGGGACGGCATGCACGGTGTCAGAGAACGTCCCTGCGGCCGATCCCGCCGGAATAGTGAGCGTCACCGCGGTCGAGACTCCGTTGACGCGCAGCGTTACTACAAGCGCGCCGGAGGTTGGCTGCGTGGTGGTCGTCGATACGTAAAGCCGGCTCATGGTGCCCGCGGTGGGAACCAGCAAGCTCCGCCACGATTCCGGACCGAACGTGCTCGGTGCGCAAAAGACTGCGTAGCTGGTGGTGGTCCCCGGAACGGCGCTGCCTTGTTCGTTATTCGCCAGCACCACACCCGCTCTGGGCGTCGCGCTGGTAGCCCAGAGATTCCAGTTCGCCGCGTTAAACACGGTGCCCGAAACGAACGAAGCGCCCGCTTCGTAGGTGTTGCCGCCATTGGTCACGACGTCGTATGCGTTGTACGCGGTGGAGGGTTGCCAGGGGCCACGGAAGCTAAATCCTTGCCCCTGGAGTCCCGCGGGACCTGCTGGCCCTACCGGCCCAACCGCGCCCGCCGGTCCGGTCAGACCCGTCGCACCCGTGTCGCCCTTCGGCCCCTGCGGTCCTGCGGGTCCGGTCGGCCCGACTGGCCCAACCGCCCCCGCCGGTCCAACCGCGCCCGCCGGTCCGGTAAGACCCGTCGCGCCCGTGTCGCCCTTCGGCCCTTGTGGTCCTGCTGGCCCAACCGGTCCCGCCACTCCTGCCGGCCCTGTCGCGCCGGTATCGCCCTTCGACCCCTGGGGTCCGGCTGGTCCATTTGGTCCTGCGGGACCCGCTGGCCCAACTGCGCCCGCCGGTCCGGTAAGCCC
>JAICMB010000625.1 GCA_025929455.1 Bryobacteraceae bacterium
AGCGCGGCGTAACGGCGGCAGGCGGCGCTATTCCTGGACGCGGACAGTGACGCCGCGTGGCGCTACGCGCACGGGCAGTACGGTCGCCCCGTTGTCTTCTATCACTTTCGCCACCCGCTCGCGCGCGCCGCGGTCCACCAGGAAAAAGACGCAGCCGCCGCCGCCCGCGCCGCACACCTTGGCGCCCTTCGCACCCGCCCGCCTCGTCGCCTGCACGAGCGTATCGATGAGCGGCGTCGAGATGCCCGGCGCGTTTTTGCGGCGGTGCGACCATTCTTCACGGAGCAGGCGGCCCGCTTCGTCCCAGTCCGCGCGCTCCAGCGCCTGGCGCATGCCGTTGGCAATCGCGGAGATCTGCTCGAAATTGCGGAACACCTTGCGGTCGCCCTCGATGTGTGCCTTGGTGACCTCCCAGTTGTTGATGCCTGAGTTGCGCGGTTCGCCGGTATAGGCCAGCACGGTGCGCTCGTTTACGTCTTCAAGGTCGACCGGCAGCGCCACGCGCCGGATTCCGGCAGGTCCCAGTTCGATCGCGCTCACTCCGCCGTACATGGCCGGGTAATAATCCTGGCAGCCCGTGGGCACATGGATGATCTGCGCTTCAATGTTCTGGGCGATCTCACGGATTTTCTCGATGTTATATCGGGCGTTGACGAGACGATTGAAGGCGCTGCACAGGGTGATGATGAGCGAAGACGATCCGGAGATCCCGGCGCCGGCGGGGGCTTCCGAATGCGTCTCGAGCCGCAGGCCGGTTTGAGGCGCGAAAAAGCGCAGCACGTACGCTAGCAGGGGCAGGCGCGGCTTGGCGCTGGCCTGCAGCTCCGCCAGCGAGGCGAACTGCTCCTCGCCTTGGAGGTCGCGCGAGCGCAGTGTGATTGCGGAACCAGGCGCCGTCTCGAGCGTGCAGGAGGTATAGCGGTCCACGGCGAAGTTCACCGTGACCGCGTTCTTATGAAAGAGGTAGAGAGGCCAGATATCGAGCGTGCCGCCCGCCAGGTCGACGCGACAGGGCGCCTTAGCCGTTATTTTCATGGTTGAACGTTCAGGATAGCGCGGGTCCGCTAAAGTTCCGGGCGCAGGCGGCCGATTGAGAACATGTGAAAACGCTTCTCGTGTCGCTGTGCATCCTTTGGAGCATGCACGCCGCTGACGCGCCGGCGGATGTTGCGGAGCGGGTTCGGGCGGCTATGGCTCCGTCGCTTGCGCAGCAGAAGGCGTCCGTTCAGGTGCAGGCGAGTACGGCCTTACCGCAGACGCCGAAGGCTGCACTGGATTCGGCAGGGGGCTTTTTTACGGTGCCGTGGCCCGCACCGCCGGCGTTTACGGCCGCGAGTTTCAATGCTCCGTGCGATCCATTACCGGGAGCGCAGATCGACGCGCTGGTATCGGATGCGGCTACGCGGCACGCGGTTACGGCGGACCTGGTTCGCGCGGTCATCGATCAGGAATCGGGTGGGCGTCCGTGCGCGGTTTCGGGCAAGGGCGCGCAAGGACTCATGCAATTGATGCCGGCGGTCGCGGCGGAACTGAAGGTTGCCGATGTCTTCGATCCGGGGCAGAACGTAGATGCGGGTGTGCGGCTGCTCAAGCAGTTGCTGGACAAATATAAAGGAAGCACAGCCCTCGCGCTGGCGGCGTACAACGCGGGAAGCGGCCGTGTGGACCGTGACGGCGGCGTGCCGCCCATCGCCGAAACTCAAAAGTACGTGGCCGATATAACCTCAAAAGCCCCATAACCGGCTTTGTAGGGATTGCGGTTTACCCCCCTATCTTTTGTTAATGAGGAAGACTATAATTCCGACTAGCTGATACTGAGCCGGCAACCGGCTCGGGCGCTTTTGTAACGGGCAGTAGGCTGCCGGAGCGTGCTTGCCGGGGACCGGCAGGCACGTGAGCGGTACTGTCAAACTCGTCAGCTTTACCGGCCGCAAATCGGACCGGCGCATCGCTTAATAGCGTTCAGGGGCTTTATTTCTGGAGGTTATATGTTCGAGAGCCTCGACGAGCAAATCCGAATCGACGAACACAAAATGACCAGCAACCGCCAGCGGATGATGGTCTATCTTCTGACCCTTCTGGTCGCGATCGTGATATTCGGCGGCATTTACCTGGGCGTACATCTCTTGCAAGGGACCTAAACTCCAGGCGGCAGTGCCGGTTTCGCGGGGCCCGTTTCGGGCTCGGCTACTGCTGTGGCGCTTGCCGAAGCCGGGCACTGGTGTGCTCGGGCGCGGATAGCTCGCGCATCAGGGCCTTTACGCGCGCGGCATATTCCGGCTGCGGATTGTACGTAGCCAGGATATGATCGACATCCTTGTGCCGGTAGAGCGGCGAATGGCTAAGCCGGTCCGCGACCTGGTGGATGCCTGCGCGAATGGACGGGAAAAACTCGCGGCAGGAATCCCATCCAAAAACGTTGTTATTGCGGTAGTTCTTCCCTCCTCCCGACTCAACCACCGAAATGCTAGGTAGGAGGCGCCAGTCCAGCGCATTGCGGTCCGCTGCGGCCAGAAAATCGCTGGCGAACTTCGCGATGGGGCACTCCAGCTTTGAAAAGAACACCTTTAGCCGTTGCAGGCGGTAGTCTTTAGACGGCTGCTGCGGCGGCGCATCAGGCATGTGTGCGTTCGCGGCAACCACCGGCATCGCCAAAAGCCCCGCTGCGACGACCATTTCCTTCGATACCAGGTTCACGCGTTTCTTCTCCTCCACAAATCCCATCCCCAAAACGATTGGGAGTAATTGTCGGCTCGCTGTTCTTCGCCGGTGCTTCTTCAGG
>JAICMB010000580.1 GCA_025929455.1 Bryobacteraceae bacterium
ATACCTTCTGATCAGTCACCAATTACAGCGGTTCGGGCACCGCCAAAACCCCGCGGGCAACGACCCGTCGCGCGCATACGCCGGACTCCACGTATTCCGGCACCGGTCGCACTGGATCATGCAGCCGTATTTGTTCAATAGCTGTATGCCCAGCCTGGCCATGTGCGCGCCGCGTACGCGCTGCTCGTTGTCACGCGATACCGTCGTTGACATTTGCATCGTGATAGCCATCTTTCAATATTGTTGAAAGCACGCGCCGGTCCAACGGTGGTCAGGTTTCCAACCTGCGGCCGGCCCCCAACCGGCCTCCGGCGCCGTAGCGATACTTGACCTGGTGCAGACTGGCGCAGAGCCCGAGGCGCCGCTCTGCGCTGTCCAAAAGAGCGCACCGTTGTCCGTTTTCGGACAGCACGCGAGGCCAGCGGCTCCTACTTCAAGCGCGCGCTTTCCCGATGCTCCGTCTCTTCATCATCCGAAGCGCCGCGCTTCGCAATGCCGTACTTCTCCATGCGATAGCGCAGCGCCTTGCGGCTGATGTCCAAGTAGCGCGCGGCGTGCGTCTGGTTGCCGTGGAACTTCTCGAGCGCGCGCACCAGCAACTCCCGCTCGACGCCTTCCAGGCTGATGCCCTGCGACGGCATATCGAGTTGCAGGGTATCAACGGCCGGCCGCTCCCGCCGCAGAAAATCCGGTAGATCGTCGAGCGTAATCTCATTACCGCGCGCCAGCACCACGACGCGCTCGATCACGTTCTCCAGTTCGCGGACATTGCCGGGCCAGCGATAGTCTTGAAACCGCGTCAGCAGCGCCGACGGCAGCACCAAGTCGGGCCGCCGCTGTTTTTCGCGCGCCTTCACGAAGAAATGCTCTACCAGCTCAGGTATGTCATCGACGCGCTCGCGCAGCGGCGGAAGCTCGAGTGTAATCACGGCCAGCCTGTAATACAGGTCTTCGCGAAACGTGCCATCCTCGATCATCGCCGCCAAATTGCGGTGCGTCGCCGCGACGAAGCGTACATCCACTTTCACCGGCGCAGTCGCGCCGACCTTCTCGAGTTCGCCCTCCTGAATCAAACGCAGCAGTTTCACCTGCAGTTCGCCCGGCATCTCGCCGATCTCGTCCAGAAACAGCGTGCCTCGATCCGCCATCTCCACCTTTCCGGATTTGTGCGTGATCGCGCCGGTAAACGAGCCTTTCACATGCCCGAACAGCTCCGATTCCAGCAACTCGCGCGGAATCGCGCCGCAGTTCAACGTGACGAACGCCTTGCCCTTGCGTGGGCTGTTAAAGTGTATGGCCCGCGCCAGCAACTCCTTGCCAGTGCCCGTTTCCGCGCGGATCAGAATGGTGGCGTCGCTATGTGCGGCGCGCGCCGCGGTGTCAAGCAGCGAAAGCAGCGCGTCGGAATGCCCGATGATGTTTTCGAATCCGTATTTGCGGTCGAGATTCGCGCGCAACGTGCGCACTTCCGCTACGAGGTGGAAATGCTCCAGCACGCGCCCGATCACCAATGCCAGCTCTTCGTAATCGATTGGCTTCGTTAAATAATCGTACGCACCCGCGCGCATCGCCTCCACCGCGCTCTGTATGGTGCCGAACGCCGTGATGATCACAACCGGCAGATCCGGATACGACGCACGAATACTCGCCCGCAGTTCCATACCGGACATGCCCGGCATCTTCAGATCGGTCAGAACCAGCGCGGGCGCTTCCCCGTCGAGCATCTCCAGCGCCGCCGCTCCGTTCGCCGCGGCCGCTACGTTATAGCCCATCTCTTCGAGCTGCGTCTGCAAAACCCACCGCAGGCTATCGTCATCATCTACGACCAGAATGCGCTGCCGGCTCACGCGGTGCCGTCCTTCGCCGGCAGAAGTACGGAGAACGTCATGCCGTTTCCGGACCGTTGTTCCGCCACCAGCGCCCCGCCCATCTGCGCCATTATCTGATGCGCCACAGGCAAACCGAGCCCCGTGCCGTGCTCTTTCGTCGTGAAGAACGGATCGAACAGCCGGTCCACGTGCGCCGGAGCGACGCCATGCCCATGGTCCGTCACGCGCACCGCGACATTGCCATTTTCGGCCGCCGCCGATATGGTCACGGTCTCTCCATCGGGGCTCGCCTCGATCGCATTAATCATCAGGTTGAGAAGCACCTGCTCCAACTGCTCCGGATCGCACTCTACTGCGGGCAGTTCCTCCGCAACGCGCGCCTCGCAGTGTACCGCCTTGCCGCGCACGCCGTGGTTCGCCAGCCCGAGGACGTTTTCGAGAACCGTGTTGACCTGCACCACCTGCATGCGCGGCGCGCGCGGTCGCGCGAAGTTCAGGAAATTCGTCAACAGCCCGTTCAGCCGCTCGCATTCGTGTGCGATGATCTCAACGCATTTCCGGTACTTCGGTTCTAGATTGTCATTGCGCTGCAAGATCGATGCCGCGCCCGCGATGCTCGCCAGCGGATTGCGAATCTCATGCGCAAGGCCGGCCGACAACTGCCCGATCGCGGACAGCCTCTCAGCGCGCTTCATCCCTTCGAAATTGGCCTGCACTTTTTCGTATACGGAGCTGAGTTGCTCCGCCGTGCGTTGCAGATGCTGCCGCTGGCGTATTTCGTTCTGGAGCACCGCTCCAGCCAACAGGCCGATGCCGGTCAGCACCACCGCGCCCGTCGCTCGATAAGTGATGCTGTAGAGGTCTGGGGTGGTAGCGAGCAATGCAGCGGAAACGCCGCCCGCCAGGAGTCCTCCGCGCCAGCCGTCGCCCAAGGCCGCACACACCACCGCAAGAGCGTACAGTTCTGCCACGTGCGCGGCTGCCGCATGGTCCAGCGTTCCTGCCGCGATCAGTATAACCGCAGCCGCTACGCGCCACGGCCACGCCGGCGTTCCCACTATTCCTTCCATCTCACAACAACCCTATCTCTGGACGCTACCGCACACCGCTGTGCTCTTTCGGCCATCCGTTAGCTCCCGAATGCGCTGGAATAGCCAGCCATTCTC
>JAICMB010000651.1 GCA_025929455.1 Bryobacteraceae bacterium
ATATACCTGCGTTGTTGAAATATCGCTGTGGCCGAGCATGGTCTGCACGCTGCGCAAATCCGCCCCGCCCTCCAGCAGGTGCGTGGCGAACGTGTGGCGAATGACATGCGGCGACAGACCGCGCGGAAGCCCCGCTATTCGCGCGTACCCGCGCAGCGCTTTCCAGAAACCCTGCCGCGTTAACGGCCCACCACGCGCCGTCAAGAACAGATACGGACTGGTGCGGCCTTTTAGCAGCCGCGGGCGCGCACCGCTCAGATACTCTTCGATAGCCTGCAGTGCCGCCGCACCTACCGGCACCAGCCGTTGTTTGTTGCCCTTGCCGGTCACACGGACAAAGCCCAGATTTCTCTCGACGTCCAGCACCCGCAGCCTACAGATCTCCGATACCCGCAGCCCCGACGCATACAGCAACTCGATCATGGCGCGGTCGCGCGAGCCGTTGGCGCGCTCCGCGGTGGGGGCTTCCGAAAGCGCGGCCATCTCGCCTGTATTCAGATACTTAGGAATGGTCCGCCACTGCCGGGGGCTGACCAGAAACGCCGCGGGGTCTTGGGCCACGGCACCCTCGGCCAGCAGATAGCGGTAGAGATTCCGAAGCGTAACTATATGCCGCGCGATCGAACGGGCTGCCAGACCGGACCGGTACAAGCCCTCTATATAAGTCTGAAGCTGCGCGGCTTCCGGCGGCTGCTGGTCGCACCAGACCGCCGCAAAGCGCTCCAGGTCCCGACGATACGCTGCTATCGTGTTGAAAGCGAGGTTCTTCTCCACGCGGCAATATTCCAGGAATGCCCGCAGGCGCGGTGGCAGAGCAGGTCTACGCGCGCGTTCCGATTGCTGAGAGCCCGCCTTTGCCGGCATCGAGTCCAATGATACAATATCGCGCAAAATGTTTGGAAGCCCGCGCGGCAGCGGTTGCCCGTTCGGTTGTCAAATTAAGAGCCTGAGTGGCTGCTTCGACCAATAAACGCGTCCTGATCGTGCGCTTCGATCGCGAAGCACTGCCGGGCTACGTCAATACCGCGACTTGGCTGCAACCCGCCGGCGTGGAGTACCTGAGCCAGCAGGGCGCGATCGGCACGGTGCCGTATGGCGAGATTAAGCTGGTCGCGTTTGTCCGCGAGTTCGAGCACAATGCACCGGGCCCCGAGCTGCGGCAATTTACGAGCCGCCCGAAAGCTGCCGGCCTGTGGTTGCGGATGGAGTTTCGCGACGGCGGCCACATGGACGGTGTGCTTCCTAACAATCTGCTGCTGGTGGAGCCCGCCGGCTTTAGTGTCATCCCGCCCGATCCGGAATTTCAAACGCAGCGCGTGTTCGTACCGCGCGCGGCTTTGCGCCAAGTGCAAGTGCTCGGCGTGATCGGAAGTCCGGTCGCGCGCAACAGGCGTAAGACTGCGCCACCCGCCGGCGGACAGATCGAGATGTTCGACAAGCCCTGACCGAGGATCACCGCGCTCCGTGATAGGATGCCTCCAAATGCGCTTTCTTTTGTTTTCTTGCCTCGCGGGAGCGCTCGCGATCGCGCCGGCCGCCCACGCCGCGAAGCCAATGGAGATCTTTTTCCTGGACACGGAGGGCGGGCAATCGACGCTCATCGTGAGTCCCTCCGGCCAGAGTCTCCTGATAGATACCGGCTGGCGCGGCATGAATGGCCGCGATGCAGATCGCATCGTGAAGGCCGCGAAATCGGCGCACGTGAAGCAGATCGATTACGTTGTGATCACGCATTACCATCGCGATCACGTGGGCGGCGTGCCACAACTGATGGACCGCATGCACGTTGGAACGTTCGTGGACCACGGCCCGAACCGCGAGAACAGCAAAGTCGTGCGCGAAGATTACGCCGACTATCTGAAAGTCTTGCCGCGCGCGCAGCATATGGTCGCGAAGCCGGGCGACAAGATTCCGGTCAAGGGACTCGATGTGACGGTGCTGACCGCCGATGGCCGCCACATCACCGCGCCGCTGGCGGGCGCGGGCCAGCCGAATCCCTATTGCGCGTCGGAGCCGAAACCGGAAGCGGACCCGAGCGAAAATGCGCGCTCGCTCGGCACACTCATCCAGTACGGCAATTTCCGAATGATCGACTTGGGGGACTTGACGAAGGCGAAGGAACTGGAGCTGGTTTGTCCTAATAACCTGATTGGGACCATCGACCTTTATCTAACAACGCATCATGGCTTGGCGCTGTCGAACGCCAGGGCTATCGTCGATGCGCTGCACCCGCGCGTTGCCGTCATGAACAACGGCGCGCGAAAAGGAGGCGCCGAGCAGACGTGGACAACGGTCGAGAACTCGCCGGGTCTGCAGCAGCTGTGGCAGGTGCACTACGCGGTGGCCAACGGTAAGGAACACAATGTCGCCGATCCTTACATTGCGAACGTCGATGAGCAGTGCGAGGGCAAGGCCATCAAAGTGACGGCGGAGTCTGATGGCACTTTCACCGTAACGAACCTGCGCGACGGATTTTCGAAGACGTACCGGAAGTAGACTTCTGCACGCTAATACTCTCGCCGTTCAGTCGCACAAGCGTGCGGCCGAGCCGTTCCGGCGCAGTGGGGCGGCTTGGCATGTGGAACGCCATCATAT
>JAICMB010000112.1 GCA_025929455.1 Bryobacteraceae bacterium
CTTCGATCTCCGCGCCGACCACGCGCCGAACTTCCTGGAAATTTGCGGCGATCTGGCGGAGGGAAATCTCCACCCAGCTCCGGTACGGCGGCGCGGTCATACCTTCACCGTCTCAGAAGCGAGTCCCTTCAGCAAGTGCTCGTAGGCGTCGGTGACGGCGTCCCAACTATAGCGTTCACGCACGCGCTGTTGCGCGCGTGCCTGCAGTGCGCGGCGGTCGGCTTCACTCATCTCAAGCGCCGCGCGCATGGCGTCCGCTAGCGTGCCGGCATCGAACGTCACCCCCGCGTCTCCAGCCGTCTCGCGGTTTTCCGGTGTATTGAGATAAAGGACGAGCGCGCCGCGGCCCATCGCCTCGATGAGCGCGGGATGCGTGCCGCCGACCTCCGTCGCGTGAATGTATGCGAAACAGTGTGACTGCAGCTCCGCATAGCCCGTTCCGTAGATTGCACCGGGCATGACGATGCGCGGGTCGCGCGTGTCGCGCACACGGGCGATATAGTCTTCGGCATAGGGAGCGTCGCCCACCAGGGCGAGACGGTACGGCGTTTCGACGCGCTCGAAGGCTTCGCGCACCAGCAGGGCGTTGTTCTCGGGCTCCATGCGGCTGACGTAAAGAAAGTAACGGCCGGGCTCAAGGTGCAGCGGTTGCAATGCGGCTGTGGTGTTGCAGCGTTGCGGCTCCGCACCGTAAGGAATGAACACGCTGCGAGCGCCGTAGCGGCGTTCGTAGTAAGCGCGGATGTGTTCGGCGTCCGTTACGATCGCGTTCGGAAACCAAGTGGACATGCGCTCCGAGACGAGATACCACGCCTTTGCCGCGCGATTCCATTTGCGGCGGTTGCGCTCGAGCCCGTCCACATTCAACGCGACCGGAATGCGCCGCAGGCGCGGACACCACGTGAACACCGCGTTCGCGGCATTGCAGTAGAGCGCGGCGTCTGTGCGATTCAGTAGGAGATGCAGCGTCGATAGCAGGGTATGGCTGACGGTCTCGAAATACTTGTGCCGCACCGACGGCAGATACCGCAGATGCACGCCGCGGTACAGCGACGCCGGCGGTTTCTGCCGGCAATAGACGATCACATGATGGCCGCGGGCGGCGAGCCGCGTGGATAATTCTTCCGCGAAAGTCTCAAAGCCGCCATACGCGGCGGGGATGCCGCGGGTACCGAGCAGGGCGATGCGCAACGCCGAAGATCAGCCCCGGGCGGCCTTGCTGCGCGCGCCCGCACGCGCCGGAACCTGCGGCACCGGGCGGCTGACCGGTTCATAGCGGAACCAGCGCGCCATGTACTCGTCGTCCACGCGCCGGCGGCTCATAATCAGGCGGCGCTTCTCGACCACGCGCGACCAGTTCTTCAGCACATACCAGAACGCGCGCAGCGAAGTCTGTTCGCGTAGCACGCAGCACGACACCACGACGACATCGCGCACGGTGATGGACCACCAGTTGCGCCAGTAAAGCGGCCCGCTCATGTTCTTAATACGCATGAGAAAGCGATTCTTTACCGAATGCATGTTGATTTCCGGCGGTAGGGCGCGACGTTTGCCGGGCAGGACGTTCCGCACGTGATAGCCGCGCGCGTGCGGGGTGTAGATACAACTCCACCCATACAACTGCGCGCGCCACGCGACGTCGGCGTCCTCGCGGTAGACGAAGAAGTCAGGATCGAAGAACTCATCATTCACGGCGACGTCGTCGATCATCTCGCGACGATAGAGTGCCGCAGCGGCAGTTGCACCGAACACGTACTCGTAGTTCGTGTAATGACCGTTGTCTACCTGCTGACTGCCGCGGTCGAGGTGACGCATCATGGGCGTGAAGTAGATGCCGGTTGAATCCACCAACGGTGTTTCGGGCAAGTCGAACGACGCGCGGATGGCCAGCAGCTTGCCGCACACCGTTCCGCATTTCGGATCGAGTTGTCCAGCGTCGACGAGCGCCTGAATGAAATTCGGCAGCAGCAGGACATCGGGGTTGAGTGTAAGCACCCACTCGCCGCTGCTGATTGCGATGGCCTGATTCTGTGCCGCTGCAAACCCGATGTTCTCCGAGTTATACACAATGCGGCACCGGTCGTCAAACTGCTCCAGGATATCTACCGTGCCATCAGTAGAGGCGTTATCGATGACGATTACCTCTTTATTCCGGTAGCGCTGGGCTAAAACGGATTCGAGACATCGCTTAATAAAGCGGCCACTGTTATAAGTGACGATTGTTACGGAAACCCGATCGTTAGAAGACATGTACGTAGACGTTGCGCCGGATCGCGTACTGCTCGTTTGTCCTTTACCTTTCCTGATGTTCAACGCCGGTTCATCTTGCGGTAGCGCGAGCCGGCGGAATACTCCGGGGCCGCACCGGCAGACGCGCCGGCAGCACGCACTCTTTCGCGGTGCGTACTAAACTTCTCAGCACTGAAAAAGGCCGAAAACTGCGGGTCGCGGCCATATCGGGTATTAGCCGGACCACGGAAACGAACACCACTGCCGCCGCTACCGCTAGAGCCTCCTTGCGGCGGTAGTGCTTGGACGCGTACCTTAGCAGACTAACATACCAGTACTCACGGCGGAACTCGCGGCTTAACAACGCCGCGCTGCTGCCCCCCTGGTGTAAGACAACCGCCGCCGGATTATAGACGGCGAGGTAACCATGGTCGTACACTCTTTTGCAGAAATCGACATCCTCGAACCACAGAGGGCGGAATCTTTCGTCGAATCCACCCACTTCGGCCCACAGATTGCGTCGGAAGACGACAAAAGCACCCGCGGGTTGCTCGACAGAAGCGCGCTTCGATAAGTCAACGTCCAAGCAGCGATACCGCCGATTTACGCTGTTGGACGGTACTAGGAGATTTAGGCCTAGTGTCTCGAACACCAGTGTCATGGCAGTCGGAAACCGCCGGACATTGAATCCGGTTTGAGTACCTCCGCGGCTGTGCCTCAGGTTACCGGTCGCGATGCCAATGCCTGGATCGGATAGCTCGCTCTCGAGTACGTTGAGGCCGCACACGAGTTGCGCGTCGGGATTGAGCAGCAGGATGTTCGGTGTGTTCAGGGCCGCGATGCCCTGGTTAGCGGCGGCCGCAAAACCGCGATTTTCTGTATTGGAAATGACGCGCACGTTCGCGTGGCCTGCGGTGCGCGCCACGGTGTCGTCGGCGGATGCGTTATCGACCACCACCACAGGTAATCCAGCACAGCTTTCGAGACATGCCTGAATTGTGGATGCTGAATTCCAGGTGACTACGACCACGCCGGTGCGGCTCATAAATCCATCCGCATCTCAGGGTTTACCTGCAACTCCGCCGGTTAGTGCAAAGTAAGCTTTCCAATACCAGTCGAATCCGGTTTCGCGCTGCAATTCCCAAATATCGCGCTCACTCGTCCGCAGTAAAGACGCGACATCGCCTGCACTTCGTTCACGGCGCAGGCAGGGGTACATGCAAATTCCCTCCCATTTGCCCCGCATATAAGGAAAGAATGCGCCGCGCCGCACGGCCAGCACGCCCCATAACGTTTGCGCCACGACAACGCACCACCCGTAACGCAAGGTCCATTTTTCGGGAAAGTGCTTCGCAACTAATAACACCTGGTTGCGCGCGATACTACGCACCATCGCGGGATGCCAGGCGCCGAGTGTATGACTCCCTTCGTGATACGCGACGGCGTCCGGAACATAGACGCCGGAAATACCGGCATTGAAACAGCGCAGCCCGAAATCGACGTCTTCGAGATAGGATTCGAAGCGCTCGTCGAGAACGCCGATCTGTTGGAACACACGCGCGCGGAACAAGGCCGCGGTCAGCGGAGCCATCCAGATATGACGGGCGCGGTTCCAGGCCGGGCCGTCTCGGCGCGCGTTGCCGGAGCGCCACGCACAAGCGCCGCGGCAGATGTTGTCGAATGCACCATCAACTATACTGCGGTCTGCCGCGCGCAGTAGTTTGCCGCCCGCGAAATCGGCGTTGCTCTCGGTGGCCGCTTGCAGCAGGTGTTCAAGCCAAGCGGGGTGCAGTTCGACATCGTTGTTTAAAATAACGATCCACTCGCCGTGCGCTTCCGCTATGCCGCGATTGACGGCACGGCAGAACCCCTGATTATCGGAAAAACGGATGGTCGCGAGGGAGGCGGAGTCATCGGTGCTGCCGTTGTCGACGACGACTATCTCGTCGGGCGGTCGCGTCTGATTCCGCAGCGAAGCGAGCGCGCGAGGCAGCACTTGCGTGCCGTTCCAGTTGGGAATCACTACCGAAACGGCGCCCATGGCTGCGTCAGCCCCTCCCTGACGGCCGGGGTTCTGTAGCCGGGCGTTTCAGAACGCCCCGGGTAAGCAGTGGGCGTCCGAAGCGTTTCCTTACGAGAAACGTCAGGTTATAGATCCCGTCCCGCCACGGATTTAGCTTGATCTCACCGAGGCGCGACGTATATAGGATCGATATCTCCTCAAAGCGTATTTTCGAGCTCTTCAGCGCTTCAACCTTGATCTCCTCAGAAAACGCCATGCCGTCCGACTGAAGACTCATGTCACTTAAGATGGACCGGCGGAAGACCCACATGCCCGATTGTGAGTCTCGCACCCACCGGAAATAGAGCACGGACATCGCGAGCGACAGTACCCAGTTACCAAACTTGTGCTTGAAGCTCATGGCGCGCGGATCGCGCACTGGAAAACGGGAAGCGTTCAGGAAGTCCGCATTCAGATGTAGAAACGCTTCGAGTAAGTACGAGATAGCGTCTGGCGGATAGCTATGGTCGCCATCGAGTGTGACGATAAGATCGCCCTTAGCGCAGGAGAAACCGCGTTTATAGGCGCGTCCATAGCCTCGCACCGGCTCGCGAATTACCTCCGCCCCGAATGACCGTGCGACGTCGCCAGTGCGGTCCGTGGAGCCGTTGTCGACCACGATGACCTGATCCACATACTCGGGCATGCGACGCAGCACGCGTTCGATTCCCTGCTCCTCGTTGAGGCACGGAATAATGACGGTGATTTTCTGGCTCTTATACATGCGCGTTTTGTACAAAGCCGCGGGAGCGGCGTCCCGCACAAGTTATCATGGTGGCATGAAGTGGTTGCCGTTCGCAGGGATAGTGTGTTTCGCGGCGCTCGCCTCCGTGACTCCGCCGGTTACGGGCGTGCGCAGCGTGTACGTGATGCCCATGTCGCGCGGAATGGATCAGTATCTGGCGAACCGGCTGACTCGCGCGGGCGTGCTTGAAGTGGTAAACGATCCGCAGAAGGCCGACGCCGTACTCACCGACCACATCGGGGAGACCCTGCAGGATCGCCTGAAGGAGATCAACGCTCCGCCGCCTCCGCCCAAGAAAGAAACCAAATCGGACGAGAACGAGTCGACCAAGGCCGCGAAAGACAGCGCCGCGGAAAGCGCGGCCGCTTATCAGCCTCCGCCGTCGACGTTTGGCCGCTCGCACGGGACCGTATTTCTGGTCGATCGCCATAACGGGAATGTGCTGTGGTCCGTTTACGAACGCCCGAAAAACTCGCGTCCGGGTGAGCTAGATCATACTGCCGGTAAAATCGTGCGCGATCTCAAGCACGCTCTGCAGCCGCAGAAATAGTCCCGCGCCGCGCCGCGACCGCACGCGCATACGTGTCCGCCAGTTTCGCCGTCATGGCGCGCATATCATGCCGCTCGGCAACCATTTCGCGCGCGCGTGCGGCCATCGCGGCGGCTTCCTCGGGCGCGTCGAACAAGTGCAGGACGTGACGGGCAAATGCTTGGGCTGAGTCCGCGAGCGCGCAGAATTCTCCGTCGCTTTCGGCCAGCCCTTCCGCGCCGATCCAGGTCGATACTACCGGAATGCCGGCCGCAAACGCCTCCAGCAATTTCACCCGCATGCCCGACCCGCTCAAAATCGGGCAGATGAACACCGCGTAGCGCGCCAGCGGTTCGCGGACGTCTTCTACGAATCCGCGCACCTCGACGCCGCCGCCCAGTTCCGCGAGCCGGTGCGCTGGGGGAGGATGCGATCCGACGACCACCAGCCGCGCATTCGCGTTGCGACGCCGTATCAGCGGCAGCACCTCGCGGGTGAACCATGTCAGCGCCTGCTCGTTCGGCGTGTGGCGAAAGCTGCCCAGGAACAGCATGGTGAACGGCTCGCGACCATCCGTACGGAACTCGTACCGCGAGGTATCCACGCCCGCGCGTAAGTCGTCGTCAATGCGCCCGGCTAGCTGCGGCAAGTACGACAGCAACACTTCCTTGTTCGCGCCGCTGCACACCTGCACGCGGTCGAAGCGCGGCAGCGTTTTCAGCTCGTACCGCAGCGCGCGCAGGTACTCGAAGGCCGCCTTCCATCCCGCGGCGCTCGTGGCGCTCGCTGCCGCACGCCCCACCGATTGGAAGTACAGATCGTGCTCGAAGAGAATGCACGGAATGGTCTGGAACTGTTCGCGATACTGCGCGAGCGAAGTGTATTCAAGCTGCACCACGTCGATGCGCTCGTTGTAAATGGTGCGGTGCAGAATCCAGCGCAGATCGTCGCTCGCGAATTCGCGCACAGCATGTGGAACGGCGGATCCGAATTCCTTGCGCGCGTACCTCGGCCGGACGAAAAACTGCACCGACGCTGCGATCTGCTCCAGCTCCGCGTGCGCCGCGCGCTCGTGTTCGTGGTCGATCACAATAACGAGGTGCAGCCGGCATAGCTTCACCAGTTCGCACACGGTCTGATACATGAAGACGCCGCCACCATGCACCGGTGGGCAGATCGGATACGGCGATACAAACAGCACATTGGCGGGACTGGCAGTCTTATTGCCTGCCCGGCGAGCAAGCGAAGCGAGCTCGGTGTCCCGGCAATACCCGCCCAGCGCCGCGTTCAACGCCTTTTCGTCCGGCAGCACCGCGAGTCGTCGCGCGCGCAACCGGGACCGCATGGCCCCGCGTAACTGTCCCACGGCGCGCCACAATCCCGCGATGCTCGTGCGGTCGCGCGATTCTCCAAAAGCTGCGCTGGCCGTCGCTCCCGCCGCTGCATAAGCAAAATGCCCCGCGAGTGTGCGCCAGCGGTGCATGTTCTTCCATGCAAACAGCAGGAAGTTCTTGTTCAGAACGCGGTCGATCTCGCGCGCCGAAAAGCGTTTCCCAATGGTCCCGCGATGCTCGTGCCAGACCCGGCTGGCCGGCTGATAAAGCACCTTCCACCCGCGCTTCCACGCGAGATAGCCGAGGTCGGTGTCTTCCAGGTAAAAGGGCGCGAGCAGCTCGTCGAACCCGCCCAGTTCCAGAAACTTCCGGCGGTCGAACGCGCACGATCCACCGCCGCCGTAGGCGCATGGAAACAGACTCGTTACCGCGGGATCGTCGCGATGCCGCACGCGCAAGCGGCCCTCGTGCCACCAGAACTGGGTGAGCCCCGTTTCTTCGCGCCGCCGCGACGGATCGCTGAAAAAGATCTGGCAGGAAACCGCGAACACATCGCCGCTCGCAAAACCCGCAAGCAGAGGCGCGAGAAAATCGACCGCGACACGCATGTCGCTGTTCAGCAAGACAACGATGTCGTTGCGCGCCGCACGGAAGCCGGCGTTCGATCCGCCACCGAAACCGAGGTTCTTGTCCAGCGCGAGCAAGCGTACGCCGGGAAAGCGCGTGCGCACGAACTCCGCGCTACCGTCGGTCGATCCGTTATCGACGACGATGATCTCGTTGCGCGGATTGCCGTCAATGGCGGCGATGACGGAAGGAAGATACTTCTCCAGCAGATCGCGCCCGTTCCAGTTGGGAATGACGACAGAAGCCGCATCCGTCGAAGGCGGCGCGTTCTGCCGCGGGGTACGTTTGCGCGATAACGCCCACCATAGATCGGCGAGCGCCATGGCAGCGCACGCCAGCGCCACAAGCAGCACGCCCGCAATCATGACGGGCACCGCGCGCACAAGACGCCAGAGGAGAACTACCGCCCGGGCCACTTCTCCGCGTTACTCCTTCACCTGCTCTGGCCCCAACGGCGGCCCGAGCCGGAGGGCGCGCGCAAGCTTCACCCATCGCGAAGAACGAATCACGTTCAATTGTGCTTCGAGCCGCAGCGCCCACGCGGTGCGCTCTTTTACGGTCTCCTCGACGCGATCGAGCAAGGCAACGGTCTTCGCGAGGTCTGCATGGGTTTGCGTGATCTTGTTGTTCAGGCGACTCGCCCAGGCGGTGCGCTCCTCGACGGTCCGCTCCAGTTCCTCCGTGCGCCGCGTGTATGCGGCGTGCGTCTCGATCAGTTCCCGATCGAGCTGTGCGATCCTGCCGCGCGCGGTCTCAAGCTCCGTGTTCAAACCCGCAGCCCAGCTGTTGCGCTCCTCGACTTCAGCCTGCAGCGTGTGGGTGAGCGCCAGCAGTTCGTTGCGGCTGGCCGTCATCGCGGTAAGCTGCTGGTCGAGCGAGCGGACGTGGCGCTCCCGCGTGCGCAGCAGGTTGGCAGCCTGCGGCACGTACACAAATGGTTTGAGGGGCGGCAACTCGCGCCGGGAGCATACCGCGATGATGAAGTGGCTCTCCTCCAGCGTGCCTTTGCTCGCCGCGATCCGCGCCTCGACATTCCCGCGTGCCGCGTCGTGATAGAACACGAACGCATCGGTGCGATTCTGCGCCAGCAACGCCACACGCGGAAACACCCGGCTCAGTTCGGCCGCA
>JAICMB010000327.1 GCA_025929455.1 Bryobacteraceae bacterium
CTACGATCATCTGTCCGCCGCCGATAACCTGCATTACACCGCGCGGCTGATCGGTATCCCGCTCGCGGAGCGCGAAAAGCGCATTGCGGCCGCGCTCGCACGCGTCCGTTTGGAGGATGTGGCGGACAAGCGCGTTGCCACGTTTTCACGCGGTATGCGGCAGCGGCTTGGGCTTGCCGAGATCATCATGAAGGATGTGCAAGTGGCGATCCTCGATGAGCCGACCAATGGTCTCGATCCGCAGGCGAGTATCGAGTTCCTCGAGTTGATCCGTTCGCTCAAATCGGCTGGCGTAACGATCCTCTTGTCGTCGCATCTGCTCGATCGCGTGCAGAACGTCTGCGATCGGGTGGCGCTGTTCAATGCCGGCAAGATCGCGCTGATGGGCACCGTTGCTGAATTGGGGAGCCAGGTGCTGGGGGGCGGCTTCGCCGTCGAGGTCGAAGCCGAGCAGGGGCCTCATCTCGCGCTGCGCCTGGGCGCAATCCCGGGCGTGCGCGGGGTGGAGGAACCGGCGGAGGGGCATTTCCGTCTGCTGTGCGACCGCGACGTGCGTTCGGAAGCGGCGGCGGAGGTCGTCGCGGCGGGTGCGCGGCTCAAGCGGCTCGCGTTCGACCAGCTGAGTCTTGAAACGATCTACACGCGTTACTTCCAGACCGTGAAGCCCGAGGAGGTCCGCCATGCGGCGTGAAGGCTCTCCCTGGCGCGGACTGGGCGTCGTGGTGCTGAAGGAACTCTCGGATCACCTGACGAGCGCGCGCATGCGCGTTCTGGAGTGGCTGGTCGTGCTGACGGCGCTGGCCGCGGTCTATGCCGCAATCACGCAGGTGCGCAACGTGACCGCGGAAGATCCGTTTCTTTTCCTGCGCCTGTTCACCACTGCGCGCGATCCCTTGCCGTCCTTCGTATCGTTTCTCGGATTCCTCGTGCCGTTAATGGCAATCGGTCTCGGCTTCGACGCCGTCAATGGCGAGCATAACCACCGCACGCTTTCGCGCATCCTGTCGCAGCCGATCTATCGCGACGCACTGTTATTCGGAAAATTCCTGGCCGGACTCGCGACGCTTTCGATCAGCCTCATCGCATTGTGGCTACTGGTGATCGGCTTGGGCCTCATCATGCTGGGCGTGCCGCCGGGCGGCGAGGAGACGGCGCGCGCGGCCGTCTTTCTGCTGGTTACGATTGCCTATGCCGGCGTGTGGCTTGCGCTTGCCATGCTGTTCTCGGTCGTCTTCCGCTCGCCGGCCACCGCGGCGCTGGTGACGCTCGGCCTTTGGTTGTTCCTCACCGTGATATGGCCTGCCTTGGCGCCTGCGATCGCGGAAGCGATCTTCCCCGCCGAAAATCAGGCGTTATTGGTGACCGGCGCGCAGATGCTGGCGCGGCTGTCCCCATCGACATTGTTCGGCGAGACCGTGCTGGCGCTGCTCGACCCAAGCACGCGCACGCTGGGTCCGGTTTATCTCAGCCAGCTGCAGGGCGCTGTGATCGGCGCGCCGCTCCCGCTCGGCGAAAGCGTGCTGATCGCGTGGCCGCAGATTGTCGGCCTGGTTGCGGCGACGATCATTTTGTTCGTCGCGGGCTACGTGGCATTTCAACGACAGGAAGTCCGAGCCTGATCCGCAACGGCCGTTAGCAGAGAGTACTGGGTTCAACCTCCACCCACCCATAAAAGAAACCCGGCATCAAGGCCGGGTTTCTTCTGCTTGGGATTTGGTCCTGACGTCAGTCTTCGTTATCGACGGCTTCGCGTGCCTTGTCCTTTATTCCGCCGACCGTATTTTGAACTTTTCCGGCCGCGTTTTCCGCCTTGCCTTCGGTCTCAAGCTTGGCATCGCCGGTCACCTTTCCCGCGACTTCCTTCACTTTCCCTTTTCCCTGCTCGACCGAACCCTTGATGCGATCTTTATCCATGCTTTTTCCTTTCTTGGTCACAGCTCACGAAGTCAACGAAGGCCGGCTGGGGCTCGTTCCTGCTTTCGGAAAAGATGGGAGAAGCAAAAATCAAAGCACGCCTCCGCGCCGGCGGAACCGGCGCGGAACAGCGGCAATGATGCGCGGGCTATGAAATTATTTTGAACCCGTGGTGCTGGCGTTCGGATTGGCGACACACGAGCCTTTCGCCGACTTCGCCGCCTGTTGGCAAGAGGCCATGGTCTGATACTTGCAGTTCATCGTGCTGCTGGAACCCGAGGGCTGCAGGCAGAATTTACCGCTGCCCGTAGCGTTCTTCTGCATCGAACTCGACGAACCCATGGAACCCTTGGACATCGACGATTGCGCATTGGCGACCGAGATACCGGCAACGAGCGCTGCAGCGGCGATCAGCGTGGTGACAGCTTTCATAAAATTCCTCCTTGGGGCTTGATGCCGCGAGCGCGGCAACGGTCAGGCAACTGGAAACACGCATGCTTGTTCCAGCAGTGAGCAACCTCGCGGCACATGTGCTTCTGCCAAGCCATGCGGGAGAGAAAAATGAGACGGCCGCAGCATTTTGGCTGCGGCCGTCGTTGTCAGGCGCTGATTACGGGAACTACGCCGGCAAGACGGCGACGATCTCGAACGTGTGAGGATTGATGACAACGATCTGATCCTCGACGAGAATGAATTCATATCCGCGCCAAGTGGGATAGATGTTCACGACCTCGGTTGGGAGCGGGTAAAGGTGCACGCTATGCGGCACCCGCGTGCCAACCGAAATATGGAAGTTCACATGCTCCACCGGCCGCACATGACGGTCCTTGATCACGGTCGTGATCTTGGTCCGCTGTTCACTGCTCAAGTTGGCGCGGGCGCCCGCGGCGCCTTGGCCGGTCGTCGTGCGGTTACGCTCGTTGATATTGACGTTGTTCTGCGCGCCTTCGCGGCCGTTTTTACCGTGGGCGTTCTCACGCATGTTTCCTTTCTCGTGCTCACGCGCATTCTTGTTGCCTTTTTCATGCGCGTTCGCTTTCGACTTGCCTTCCTGCGACTCGCGCGACTCCGACGCGCCTTGGCCCGTCGTCTTCGAGTGATTGCGCTGTTCGGCCCGCGAGCCGGACTTGGATTTCTCATTTGGCTGCGCGTTCATTTCCTTCGAGCCGGACGAACCTCGTTCCATGTCGGATGAGCCTTGGCCGGTGGTCCGTGATTTGTGGCCGGCCTTGGGCTCACTTGCCTTCGATTCCGACGAACCCTGGCCGGTCGTTTGCGACTTGTGGCCGGCGTTCATGCTTGGCGCCATCTTTTCGGCCGGCGCATTCTGCTGCGCTGCGGGAGCGCGCGTTGCGCCGCCGGAGTTCGCACCATTCTTCGTGTCTTGGGCCGTGGCGAAACTGCCGCCGATAATCAGCGCCGCCGCCGCGGTCGTCATTAGTAACGTCTTTCTCATCTTTGCCTCCTCTGGGGTCAACAGAGGGGGAAACGCCACGTATTCCGGCTAGTTCCGAAATGAGTGTACTCGTGACGGTTCCGGCACGCTCGCGAGCGATGAACCCAGCCCGTTGCGTTAGTTCCCGCAGCAAGGCACGGTTGCCGGTGATCGGAGGTAAGGGACGTGGCGCTTCTTTCGTCGGTAGTTGACCGTAACGCCGCCGTGTTCCGCGCAAATGCGGGACGGATGCGAAGCCTTGTCGCGGAGTTGCAGGAACTTCGCGCACATGCCGCGCATGGCGGCTCCGAAAAGGCGCGCGAGCGGCACGTCTCCCGAGGCAAGCTCCTACCGCGCGATCGCGTGATGGCCTTGGTCGATGCTGGCTCACCGTTCCTGGAGCTTTCGCCCCTGGCGGCTTATGGCATGTACGGCGACGTCATTCACGGGGCAGGGCTGATTACCGGAATCGGCCGGGTCGAAGGGCACGAGTGCGTTGTTGTGTGCAACGACTCGACCATCAAAGGCGGCACCTATTTTCCGATGACGGTGAAAAAGCATCTGCGCGCGCAGGAGATCGCGCGCGAGAACCGCTTGCCCTGCATCTATCTTGTCGACAGTGGGGGCGCGAATCTTCCGCACCAGACGGAGGTGTTTCCGGATCGCGAGCACTTCGGCCGCATCTTCTACAATCAGGCGACGCTTTCGAGCCTCGGCATCCCGCAGATCGCGGTGGTGATGGGTTCGTGCACGGCGGGCGGCGCTTACGTGCCGGCGATGTCGGATGAAACCGTGATCGTGCAGGGCACGGGGACGATCTTTCTCGGCGGACCGCCGCTCGTGAAGGCGGCCACTGGCGAAGAGGTGACCGCTGAAGAGCTCGGCGGCGCCGACGTGCACACGCGCCTCTCCGGCGTGGCCGACTACTACGCCGAGGACGACCGGCACGCGCTCGAGATCGCGCGCACGATCGTGGCCACGCTCAACACGGTCAAGCATCTGGCGGGCGATGTCGCCGCAGCGGAAGATCCCGCGTACGATCCGCAGGAACTCTACGGGATCGTGAATCTCGACACGCGCAAGCCGTATGAAGTGCGCGAGATCATCGCCCGGCTGGTCGACGGATCGCGCTTCGACGAGTTCAAGGAGCGCTACGGCACGACGCTCGTGACGGGCTTCGCGCGGCTGCACGGATTTCTCGTGGGCATCGTCGCGAACAATGGCGTGCTGTTTTCCGAATCGGCGCTCAAGGCGGCGCACTTCATCGAGCTGTGCAACCTGCGCGGCGTCCCGCTCATCTTTCTGCAGAACATCACGGGCTTCATCGTCGGCCGTGAGTACGAGCGTGCCGGGATCGCGAA
>JAICMB010000089.1 GCA_025929455.1 Bryobacteraceae bacterium
GAGATAAAATCGTTCATGACGTTTCCTTTCCCGAATGCGTTGTTTTCTGGACAACAACAACATCGTACGGGATAGGAAACGTCTTTTTGGTTGCGGCTCGGCTGCTCTGCGGGGCAGGCCATCAGCCTGCGGCGGGTTTGCCAACCCGCCTCGTCCGCGCCGCACGATGCCTCAGCGACTCGACTCTGTAGCGGGGTCAGTCGTCGAGACCGGGTCGCAAAACCTGTAGCGGCATATTGCGCTTCAAGCTGCAGTCGAATCTCAACCGGCCCAAACGGAACCTAGCCCGAAATTGGCCGCGCCTTCGCGCCCGCGTTATCATGACCCTCTATGGCGAAACTCGGTTTCCTTGGCCTCGGCCTGATGGGCTATCCCATGGCCCGCAATCTTCTCAAAGCCGGACACGAAGTCGCGGTCTGGTCCAAAACTCGCGCGAAAGTCGACCGGCTTGCCGCTGAAGACAAAGCAGTCGCGTGCGCTTCTCCCAAAGAAGTCGCCGAGCGCTCCGAAGGCATTTTCCTCTGTGTCGGTGATTCCGACATGTCGCGCGAGACCATTCTCGGCCGCAACGGGATCATCGAAGGCGCCCGGTCCGGCGCAATTGTCGCCGATGCAAGCACTATTTCCCCCGCCGTTAGCCGGGAAACCGGCGCGGCGCTTGAAAAGAAGGGAATACATTTTCTCGATGCCCCCTGCACAGGTTCCACGCCCGGTGCCACCAACGGCACGCTGACTTTCATGATCGGCGGCGACCGCCAGGTCTTCGAGCGCGCCAAACCCTGGTTCGATGCCATGGGTAAGCTGTTTTACTTCTGCGGCGGTCCCGGCATGGGCCTGCAAGCTAAGCTGACCCAGAACGCGATCCTCGCTAACCTCATGCAAGCATTCAATGAAGGCATGGTTTTGTGCACCAAAGGCGGCGTCGATCCGGCCCTGATGCTCGAGATCCTGAACAACAGCGCTGCCAAATCCGGCCTGATCGCGTCGAAGGCGCCGGCCGTGTTCCGCCGCGACTTCACGACCGCGTTTTCCACAAAATGGATGCACAAGGACGTCAGCATGGCGCTCGACTCCGGCCGCGAGCTAGGCGTCCCAATGCCCTTAACGGCAGTTACCCAGCAGATGTTTCAGGCAGCAATGTCAATGGGTTACGCGGAAGATGATATGGCTTCCACGATCAAAGTCGAGGAGGCCTGGGCAGGTGTCGAGGTCCGCCCCGCGACCGCGGAATCCAAATCCGCATAGAATCTATCAACGTAGCTACAAAAAACTGTTGCAATCCGGAACCGACTATACTAATATTGGAATTAAGCCGGGGAGGCAACTCCCACCAAAGCGAGACTAACCTCATATAAGACCCCTGAAGCAAACCTCCCCGGCGCCCGAAAGGGTCATTTCTAGGCCGGGGGAGCAGGGAATCCAAAGCAAAAAAACAGGTTCTGCGAAATTGGCTTCGTTTTTTCAACCGCTCCTTGCGGCGAAAACGTGCCCATTCTCATCAACGTTATAATAAGGCGTTGAAAAATCTAACGATACTCGGCTCAACCGGTTCGATTGGCGTCAGCACGCTTGATGTCGTGGGCCGGCATCGGGACGAATTTCGCGTATTCGCGCTCGTCGCAGGGCAGAATGACGCGAAACTCGCTGACCAAATAAAGAACTTTCAACCGCGGCTTGCCGTTGTAGCGACCGAAACCGTCCGGCAGAATCTAACAGACAGGTTGGCAGCGGCGGGTTTACCGCGGTCCGCATGGCCGCAAATTGAAGTAGGGGCGTCGGCACGCGTAGCCGCCGCTTCGGATGCTTCCGTCGATATCGTCATATCGGCGATTGTCGGTGTGGCCGGGCTGGAAGCGACTTATGAGGCAGTGAAGCTGGGTAAGCGCGTCGGTCTGGCAAACAAAGAGGTTCTGGTAGCAAGCGGCCGCCTCGTCATGGAAGCCGCGAAACAGTCGGGTGCGGAGTTGATACCGGTCGACAGCGAACATAACGGCGCTCATCAATGCCTGCGCGCGGGACGAAAGGCCGAGGTCGCGCGTCTCATACTCACTGCTTCGGGCGGTCCGTTTCGCGAGACGCCGCGCGACCAGTTTGAGTCGATCACGCCGGAGCAGGCATTAAATCACCCCACCTGGCGCATGGGACGGCGGATCACGATCGACTCTGCGACGTTGATGAATAAGGGATTTGAGGTGATCGAGGCCTGCTGGCTGTTCGACTTTACGCCCGATGAAGTGGACGTGGTGGTCCACCCGCAGTCCTCCGTTCACGCGATGGTGGAATATAGAGATGGGAGCGTCATGGCGCAGGTATCGGCGACAGACATGCGCATGCCGATCCAGTATGCGCTGACGTGGCCGGCCCGTGACACCGCTCCGGTCCCGCGCATGGAATGGGACGCGGCGCGCACCTGGACCTTCTTCCCGCCGGACTACGACAAATTTCCGCTGCTCCGCATGGCTTACGAAGCGCAGCGCGCCGGCGGTTCGGCTACGTGTACGTTGAATGCTGCCGATGAGATCGCCGTAGCCGCGTTTCTCGACCGGAAAATTTCTTTTACCGCGATCCCGGCCGTAGTCGCCGGAACGCTGGAGCGCGTTTCCTCGCGCGAAGCGGCCACGGTGGCCGAAATTTTAGAGATTGACGCCGCTTCGCGTGAGGCGGCGCGTGAGATTGTGGAAAGGGCCGGCGCGTCGCGTTGCGCGCTGCACTCCTCGTAACGTATGACGGTTCTACAAAACGTATGGTGGCTGCTGGTTCTGATCGGCGCCATGATTCTGATCCACGAACTGGGCCACTATTGGGCGGCGCGGCTGTTCAACGTGCGCGTGGACACGTTCAGTTTCGGGTTCGGCCCGCGCCTGTTCGGGTTCCGCCGCGGCGACACCGATTTTCGCTTTTCGCCGATCCTGTTCGGAGGCTACGTGAAAATGGCGGGCGATCAGCCGGGCGACGAATCCGCCGCGCTGAACGACCCGGGGGCATTTCTCGCCAAGCCGCGCTGGCAGCGGCTGATCATCGCTGCCGCCGGGCCGCTCATGAACATTATCCTGGCCGTCGCGATTCTTACCGGACTGTTCATGGTCCGCTTTCCAAAGCTGCCCAATAACCCCGATCCGGTGATCGGCTACGTTGCTCCCAACAGTCCCGCCGCGAAAGCCGGCGTACAAGCGGGCGACCGCATCGTGCAAATCGATAACGCCGTCGATCCGACCTGGGAAGACGTGGAGATGCGCACCATCGCGAGCGCTCAGCACAACGTCGATGTTTGGACTGAGCGCAACGGCCAGCGTCAGCACTTCAACATCACGCCGAAGCTGGACCCCAAGACGGGGGCGGGCATCGTGGGCTGGTCCGAGCAGATGCAGATCGAGGTTGCCAGCGTCGTCCCTGCCATGGGCGCTGAGAAGGCCGGTTTGCAGAAGGGTGATGTGCTCGAGAAGGTGAACGGGCAGCCTATCCGCTCCGTCGAGAACCTGCACGATGTCATTGCGTCCGAAAACGGCGCGCCCGTCAACATCACGTATTTGCGCGACGGCACTACTGGACACGCGACGGTGCAGCCGCGCCGCTCCGAATTAGACGGGCCGGAGCGCTGGATGATCGGTGTGCAACTGACGCCGAGGATTACGATCGAGCAGCTTTCGTTCCCGGCAGCGCTCGGCGAGTCGGTGCGTCAGAACGCCAAAGGCGCAAGCATGATCTACACCATGCTGAAGGGCATCGCGGAACACAAGATGTCCAGCAAGTCGTTGACGGGTCCCATCGGTATCGCACAGCTTTCCGGCGAAGCCGCCCGCGAAGGAGCCGGCGTTTTCTTCGGGCTGATGGCGACCGTGAGCTTGAACCTCGCCATCCTGAACCTGCTGCCGATCCCGATCCTCGACGGCGGCGTTATCGTGCTGCTGCTGATCGAGATGTTCATGCGCCGCGACCTCAGCATGCGCGTGCGCGAAGCGGTCTTGAAGGCTGGCTTCGTTTTTCTGATGGCGGTCGTGGTGTTCGTGCTCTACAACGACATCACCAAGCTGGCCGGTTAGCATCATCGCGGGGCAGGCGTCCAAAGTCCTGCAGCAGGTCTCTCCAGAAACTCAGGCCTAACCGCAGCGACATCCCGCCAGGGTCGTCCGGCGCTCCTGAGGAACTTCCCGCCGCCGCTCCGACGTGGGGCAGGTTGTCATGTCAACCTGCGGCGGGTTGCCAAACCCGCCTGGTCCGCTGCCGCACGAAGCCCCGGGCTGACCGGCGTGGCCCAGTTGCTTGTTGCCTATGCCGGGCTTCGACCTGTCATCCCGCCAGCATCGCCGCAAACGCGTCGAGCGCCAAACTCTTCTGTATATTGCGCCGCACCAGGACGGCGATCTCGTCCGCACGCGCGGTAGCCGCGCGTATCCACGAAAACGACACCCGCGACGCCAGCGCCTGCAGTTCCGCGCGCATATCCGCGTTGCGTATCTCGCCCGCGCCAGTCGCTAAATAGAGCAGGTCCTCGAGCAGCAGATACACCACCTTGATCAGCACGTCGAGCTTCTCCTGCTTGCGCGCGCTCAGCGATTCCGAGTACTTCGCCCAAGCACTGAACGGCGCCGCGCCCGCCGCCACGCGCAGCAATTCGAGCATAGCGGTGCGCCGTTCGCGATAGGCCGCAAGATCGAGCGTCAGCGCCGCGCCGGGGCTTCCGCCGGCCAGCATCACACGCAGTTCCGTATCCGTCAATCCGCGTGCCTTCGCAAAGGCGAGCATCTCCTCGCGCGCCAGCGGCGTGAGGTGAAACGAAACCGCGCGCGAGCGGATGGTGGGCAGCAGATCGTACGCGTTCTCGGCCGTCACGATGATGATCAGGTGCGCGGGTGGTTCTTCGAGCGTCTTCAGCAGCGAGTTCGCGGCGTGCTCGTTGGCGCGGTCGATTCCGTCGATTACGAACACCCGCCGCGCCCCGTGCAGCGGTTTGTATTGCGCGCGCTCGCGCAACAGGCGGATCTGCTGTATCGAAATCTGCCGCAGCGGGCCGTCGGGAGCGAAGGTTATGAAGTCGGTGTGCGTGGCGAACAGCAGCGGATCTTCGTTGCGCTTCTCGGCGGGCCACTTCTCGCGGTCGGCGATGATCTCCTGATTAGCAGGCAGGCTGAGGTCGTCCTGCTCGATGCGCTCGGCGCCGCCGATCAGCGCCGCGCCGAACCGCCGCGCCAGAGTGGACTTGCCCACGCCTTCAGGTCCGTGGAGGAGAATCGTTTGCGGCAGGCGCTCCTGTCGAGTGAGCTGCGCCAGCGCGGTTGCCGCGGGCGCGTTACCGAAGAAATCGGGGAACACTATTTTCAGTGTACCGGCGCGGGCGCGCCTGAGTCGCTGCGCGCGTCACGCGAATCTAACTAATGTATAGGGATCATGCCGAGTAAAGAAATCCTTCGCCTGGAACTGCTGCGCATCGACGAAAAGCCCGCGCTGGAGGGCATGGAGGGCGCCGCGCTCGAAACCAATTTCGGCGTGATTCCGTGCATCTATCATCCGGCCGCGAACGCCACGACCGCCGTGCTGTGCGTGTTCGGCGCGGGCGGGGGACTCGGGGGACCCGCCGGCGGTATCTATGAGCGCCTCGCGCGCGAACTTGCGCCGAAGGGGACCGCATCGCTGCGCCTCGATTACCGCAAGCCCGGCCACCTGATCGACTGCGTGCTGGACGTACTGCTCGGCATTGCGTTTCTACGCCGCCGCGGCCAGGAGCGCGTCGTCCTCGTGGGGCATTCCTTCGGCGGGGCGGTGGTCATCAACGCCGGCCTGTCCAGTCCCGCGGTCATCGCCGTCGCCGCGCTCAGCTCGCAGATGGCCGGCGCGGACGATATCGCGGACCTCAGCCCGAAGCCGGTCTTGCTCGCGCACGGAACCAACGACACAGTGCTATCCGACGTCTGCTCGCGCGAGCTGTACGAACTCGCCCACGATCCGAAGGAATTAATTCTCTATCCCGATTGCGGCCACGGCCTCGATGAGTGCCGGGACCAGCTCGAGAGCGACCTTCGCGCCTGGATCGAGCGCGTCGCGTGAAGGCTACGGCCGCGTCGGAAACAGCTCTACATAGCTGTCGCCCGCTCGGCCCGTGTAGATCGCCTTGCGGCTGTTGAGATACACGGTGTAATCGCTCACGCCGGCCGCCATAACGCGCCGGAGAAACTCGGGATATTGAATCTGCCGTTGCTGAATCGCCGCCAGCGCATCCTTGACCTCACTGACGCGAAACTCGTCCGGGACGGCGGGAGCCGAGGTAAGCGGCATGGGCTCACTATGGGATGACGCACCGCGATAGTGCGTCTTTTCGAGGCGCACCAGGTCGGCATGGTAACGCTCGATGCCGTCGGCCGCCATGCGGCGGATGGTCTCCGGAAACGTCAGCTTGCCTTCAAACGCAAGTTCAAGACAATCGTGCAGCATTTGTGGGTTCATGTCTCGATAGTGCCATAGTGACAGCGCGGTGTCAACATGTTAGTCTGTTGATATGACCTCCGCCGAGCTGATTCCGCTGCTGGTGGCTGACGTTTATGAGCTTGCGGGCGCGTTCCGCCGCAGCGGCGAGCGCATCGCGCGAACCCTCGGCCGCACGCAGTCGCAGTGGCAGGTGTTAAGCGCCGCGTCGAGCGGGTCGAAAACGGTCCCGCAAATCGCACGCCGTCTCGGGTACTCGCGCCAAAGCGTGCAACGGACCGCGGACCAACTGGTAACCGAACGACTCGCCGTCTACAACCCGAACCCGGACCACAAGCGCTCACCGTACTTGGAACTGACGGACGCCGGGCAGCGAGTGCTGAAGCACCTGACGGTCGCCGCCGCGGCATCACACCGCGCGCTGGGCCGCAAAGTCGGCCCTGACGATGCGGAAACGGCCGTGCAGGTATTACGGACCCTCTGCGCTGCGCTAAAGAAGGTCTAACGTGACGACCGCAAACGCGCGCGCAATTGCGCGGTCACGTCGCGATGGCACTTGAGGCACAGCGTGCGGATATTGTTGAGATCGCATTCGCCGCCGCCTTCGACAACCGGCACGATGTGGTCGGCGTCCCACAAGCTGCGCCGCGCGCGTGGACGCAAACCCCACGCCCCGTAGCCGCGCTCTCTTGCAGCGCCGCGCAGCCGTCGCAAGTGGTTCGCCTCCGCAGTGCAATCGATACCGCATAGCGCGCACACCCCGCGGTCGCGCTCGAACACCCTCTCACGCAAATAACCCGGGTTGGTGCGCAGCTTCCATTCCTCGACGCACCAATCCGAACAGAACGTAAAGCGCCCCGCCGGAACTTCCAGATTGCACCAGCGGCACAGCGCGCGCCCGTGCGGGCCGCGCGGCAAAGCCTCGCGGTCCACCCGCCCCCCCTTCATCGCGCGAACCGTGCTCGTCAGCAAAAAACAGAATATCATGGGAATGTTTCGTGGTCGCTCCGCTCTGACTTGCGGGTGGACTTTGCCTTACACTTGTCTCTTATGCGTCTCATTGCAGTACTTGCCTTTCTAGCTGTCCCGATCTCTATGCTTGCCCAGGAGAATGCGCAGAATCCTCCCTACGATCTTCTGATCAAAGGCGGCCACGTCATCGATGCCAAGAATCACTTGAGCGCCGTGCGCGACGTCGCGATTCGCGATCATAAGATCGCCGCCGTAGCGGCCGACATTCCCGCATCGCAAGCGGTGAAAACCGTCGATGCACGCGGGCTCTATGTTACGCCGGGTATCGTCGATATCCACGTCCACGTGTACGCCGGCACCGGTACGCGCAACGCTTACGACGGCGACAACAGCGTGTACCCCGACGGCTTCACGTTTCGCGCCGGCACGACAACCGTTGCGGACGCCGGAAGCTCCGGCTGGCGCAACTTCCCCGACTTTAAAGACCGCGTGATCAGCCGGTCGAAAACGCGCGTGCTCGCGTTCCTAAACATCGTGGGCGCCGGAATGGACCCGAGGCGCGAGCAGAACATCTACGACATGGACCCCAAGTCTGCGGCAGACACCGCGATGCGCAATCGCGGCGTGATCATCGGCATCAAGACCGCGCACTACGCGGGCCCCGAGTGGACGCCGGTGGAACATGCCGTTGAAGCCGGCACTCTCGCAAACATTCCGGTGATGGTCGATTTCGGCGTGTTTCGTCCGGAGCGTCCGTATCAGGAACTGGTGCTGAAGAAACTGCGCCCCGGCGATATCTCGACCCACATGTATCTCGACTACGTGCCGATGATCGATGACAACGGCAAGGTTATGCCGTACCTGTTTGAGGCCCGTAAGCGCGGCATCATTTTCGACGTCGGCCACGGCGGCGGCAGCTTTCTGTTCCGCCAGGCTGTGCCCGCGATGAAGCAGGGTTTCTGGCCTGACAGCATCTCGACCGACTTGCACATCACGAGCATGAACGCCGGCATGAAGAACATCTTGAACGTCATGTCGAAGTTCCTCAACATGGGCATGGATTTGGATAACGTGATCGCGCGTTCCACCTGGAATCCGGCCCGCGAGATTCACCAAGACGAGTTGGGCAACCTCAGCGTCGGCGCGCCGGCCGACGTTGCGGTACTGCGCCTCGAGCATGGCAACTTCGGTTTCGTCGATACGTACGGCGCGCGCATGCCGGGCACGCAGAAGCTGATCTGCGAACTGACGGTGCGCGACGGGCGCGTTGTATGGGACCTCAACGGCATCACGCGCGAGGACTGGAACAAGCTTCCCGCGCGCTACAAAAGTCAGGGCGATCCCCGCTGGGATGCAACGATCGGCGGAGCAGTTCGATCTCGTAAGTAAGCCTAAATTCAAATGAGGAGACCTTGCTGATGAACAAGAATCGTCGAGGAGTATTGAAGGCCGCTGTCGCGGGCGTAGCGGCAACTGCCGCTGCCGGCACGGCGAAAGCGCAAAACGCGAAAGAGAAGAAGATCTACTGGCACAACGGCAAGCGTCCGGAGAAGCAGCCGCTGTTCTCCCCGGCCGTTTCCTACGGCAACCTGCTTTTCCTGTCGGGCATCGGCGCGCACTTTGAAGGCGACATCAAGGCGCACACCGATCACGTGCTCAACGAGATCAAGGCGCAGCTCGAGAACGCCGGGTCATCCATGGACAAAGCGCTGAAGGTCACGGTGTTTCTGAATGACCTGAAGGACTACGCGGCGATGAACGAAGTCTTTATGGGACGCTTCGGCCCCAATCCGCCGGTGCGGACCACCATCGCGGCGGCGGGCGGCATCCCGGGCAACTCGCTCGTCGAAATAGACGTGATTGCCTACATTTGAGGCGACAAACGATGGAACTTACACGTAGAGCGTTCGCAACCATGATCGCCGCCGCACCCGTTGCCGCGGCGTTCGCGAGGATTAACTCAAAATTCGACGGTGTCATGATCGGCGCGCAGAGCTACAGCTTTCGCGACCGTTCGCTCGACGCCTGCATCGCGGCGATGAAGGAGATCGGGCTCGGCTACATGGAGCTGTGGCAGGGCCATCTGGAGCCGAAGGGCGCCGCGGCTGCGAAAGAATGGCGCCTGAATCCGCGCATGGACGAGATCAAGGCGGCGCGCGCGAAGATCGCGGACGCGGGCATCGTGTTGTACGCGTTCAACTACAGCTTTCGCGA
>JAICMB010000644.1 GCA_025929455.1 Bryobacteraceae bacterium
GTTCGTTCCGATTATGGCAATCGTGATTTCGCTGTTCCTGATGCTTTCGCTGCCGGGCGATACGTGGATCCGGCTGGTAGCGTGGCTCGCGATCGGGCTGGTGGTTTACTTCACCTACGGCCGCAAACACAGCCGCGTGCAGGCCGCTATGGCCGCGCGTGCGCCGCAGGACGTTGCGCGCTAAGCTACAGCCGCCGCGCGATCACGATCGTAATATCGTCGGCCGGCGGCGCGCCCTGCGTGAACTCCGCAACTCGCCGCTGCACCGCTTCGATGACGTCCGCTGCGGGATGCCCGCGCAATTCAGCGAGCGTATCGCCCAGGCGCTGCTCTCCAAAGTCCTCGTCATCGGCGGCTCGCGCGGCCTCGGTCACGCCATCGCTGAACAGCACGACCATGTCGTCGCGTTCAAGGCGGCAGGTGCGCTCTTCATATTGCGCCTGCGGCAGAATGCCCAACACGATGCCTGTGCCTTGCAGTGTCTCGACCGCGCCCCCGGCCCGCATCAGCAAGGGCGGATTGTGCCCCGCGTTGCAATACGTGAATTCGCCCGTGCGTGGATCGAGCACGCCGATAAAAAACGTAATGAAGCGGTTTCCGGGACAGTTCGCCGTTACGATGCGGTTCAGCTTCGTCACGGTTTTCGCCAGGTCGTCGGGGCTGTCGAAGAGCACCTGTACCCGCGCCTGCAAGTTCGACATCAGCAGCGCCGCCGGCATGCCTTTGCCCGAAACGTCGGCTACCAACAGGCCGACGCGCCCGTCGGGGTAGGGAAAGAAGTCGTAGTAATCGCCGCCGACGGTGCGGCACGGCGCGTTGAATCCAGCCAGTTCGACTCCGGCAACGCTCGGCGCGGCGGACGGCAGCAGCCGCTGCTGGATCTCGGCGGCCTGGTCGAGTTCCTTGGCGAGCAGCATCCGCGACTGTTCCACCTCCGCCAGGCGCGCGTGCTCGATGCGCACCGCCGCGATGTTCGCCATCACGGTCAGCAGGTTCAGATCTTCCTTCGTAAATTCACGCACGAAATGCGGCGAATCGAGATAGATCATGCCGATGACGCGCTCGTCCGTTTGTAGCGGCGCGGCGATCATGCTGCGGATCTGCTGTTCGACGATGCTCACGCGATCCGATAGCACCGCGTCCAGACGCGTATCGCGGATGATGACGGATTCGCGATCTTTCAACACACGGTCGCGGATGAGCGAACTGATGCGGAGCCCCTCCCCCCGGATCGACTGCACGGCGATCTCGCCATTCTCGGCCGTGAGCAGGACGCCACGCGATGCGCAGACCGCGTCGATCGAAAGATCGAGGATCATCTTGAACAGTTCCGGCAGGCTCTTGGTGTGTTTTGATAATTCCGCGCCCGCCCGCACCAGCGCCTCTGCTTGAGCCACGCCTTGCAGCTTGTCGCGCTCTTCGAGGCCGTGCAGGCTGGCACTTACCGTCCCCGACGTGGCCGACGTCGGTGATTCGACGAAAACCACGGTCTTGTTCGCGTCCGCAGCCGGGCCGCTGAGTTCCATCGTCAGGTGCCCCGCGGCCATGCGGTCCGACGCGGTGACGGCGTACGCGTCGTTAATGCGCTGTCCGTTTACGAAGGTGCCGTTCTTGCTGCCCAGGTCGCGGACCGTCCAGTTGCCGCCGCTGCACTCCAGCACCAGGTGCTGCCGTGACAGGCCCGCGTCATCCGGGAAGCACAGCTCGTTGGTGCTGGCGCGGCCGAGTGTGATGCGATCCTTGTCCAGCCGGATCGTGCGCGCGGAGCCGTCCGGCGTGCGGATGATCAGCTCCCGCAGAATGGTTGTATTTTGGGCCAATCCTTCCTAGCTTACCGCGGTCCTATAAAATGAGACCTGCATGATCCGCGCTGCTGTAGCTGCGCTTGTTCTGCTCATTCCGGCCATGGCCGACCAACAGTATCGCGAATCCGTCGAGCGCTGGCGCGCCGACCGCGAAGCGAAACTGAAAGCGGCGGATGGATGGCTCAGCGTCGCGGGATTGTTCTGGCTGGAGGAAGGGAACAACGCGGCCGGGTCGGCGCCGGGGAACCGCGTGCTGCTGCCGCGCGGGCCTGCGCATCTCGGCGACTTTGTGCGTCATGGCAGCGACATCGAGTTCGTGCCGGCGGCAGGTAACGGCGCCTCAAAACGCTTGCAGCCGGTAGACACGCCGGCATCGGACGACTCGATCACGGCCGCGGGTATGACGATGTTTCTCATCCAGCGCGGCGATCGTTACGCTATCCGGCTGCGCAACCCCGAGAGTGAGTTCCGCATAAACTTCACAGGTCTGAAATGGTACCCGGTTCGCGAAGAGTACCGAGTGCAAGCGGAGTACGTTCCGTACGGCAACCCGCACACCATCGCGATCGCGAATGTCATAGGCCAAACGGACCAGGAACCGAGCCCGGGGTACCTGAAATTTACATTGCTCGGACATGAACTGCGGCTCGACCCGATTCTCGAAGACAGCCGGCTATTCATTGTGTTCCGCGACGCGACCAGCGGCCATGAGACGTACGGCGCCGGCCGGTTCCTATACGCCGATCTGCCCGGTGGCCACACGGACCAGCCCGCGCGCGTAGTCCTGGACTTCAACGAAGCCTACAGCCCGCCGTGCGCGTTCA
>JAICMB010000652.1 GCA_025929455.1 Bryobacteraceae bacterium
AACTCAGCCCGGCGACGGCATCGACCGGCGCGGCTTCTTGAAATGCATGCAGTGGGCCGGCACGGGCCTGGTCTGGAGCCTTGCGGGCGGCGTTCCGGCGTCCGCTCTGCTAGCCGCGAACAAAGCGCCGGAGGCCGGCGATTTCTCCTTCGTCCAAATCAGCGACAGCCACATCGGTTTCAATAAGCCTGCGAATCCGGACGTGACCGCCACGCTGCAGAGCGCGGTCGACAAGATCAACGCATTGCCCAAGCAACCGGACCTGATCATTCACACCGGCGACATCTCGCACCTGTCGACGGCGAAGCAGTTCGACGACACAGTGCAGGTGCTGCAAGGACTCAAGCAGCCCGAGATCTTCTACGTTCCCGGCGAGCACGATTTCATGGATGACGGCAAGCGCTACCTGGAGCGCTTCGGCAAGCAAACAGCCGGCCGCGGGTGGTACAGCTTCGACCACAAAGGGGTGCATTTCATCGGACTGAACAACTGCGTGCAACTCGAAGGCTTGGGACAGATCGGCAGCGAGCAGTTGGAGTGGCTGAAAAAAGATTTGAGCCGCATCTCATCGAGCACGCCGGTCCTGGTGTTCGCGCATATTCCGCTCTGGGCCGTGTATCCGAAATGGGGATGGGGTACCGGCGATGCCGAACAGGCGCTGAGCATGCTGCGGCGCTTCGGTTCCGTAACGGTGCTGAACGGCCACATCCATCAGGTGATGCAAAAGGTAGAGGGCCGCATCGCGTTTCACACCGCGATGTCGACGGCCTTTCCGCAGCCAGCGCCGGGCAGTGCGCCCGCGGCCGGTCCGATGAAGGTTCCGGCGGAGCGACTGCGACAGGTGCTGGGCATCGCGGACGTCACCTTTGTGCGCGGTCAAGATCACCTCGCAGTGGTCGACGAATCGCTCGCTGCCGGGGTGAAGTCGTGAAAGCGGTGGTGCTCGCGGCGGTTCTTCTCACCGCCGCCTCCGCCGCGGGGCTCGATCGCGGCCGGGCTGCTTTCGAAAAGCGCTGCAGCGGCTGTCACGCGCTCGATCATGAAAAGATGGGGCCGCGTTTGCGCGGCGTGTTCGGGCACAAAGCGGCGTCGGTCGCGTCGTTCACTTACTCCGGCGCTTTGAAGCAAGCGGGCGTCACCTGGGATGAAGCAACGCTCGATAAATGGATCGCCAACCCGGACGACGTCGCGTCCGGCAACGATATGCCGTTTCGCCTGGACAATGCGGAAGAGCGCACCGCGATTGTCGAGTACCTGAAAACGCTGAGCGATAAATGATCACCGCGCGTCGCGGCACGTATTATTGCGAATGGTGTTGGCACGCGGCGGAATGCCCGGGGCAGTTACAACACAGTGCGACGCGATGCCCCAACCCGTAATCGTGTTGCCCTCGACGGTGTTGCCGCGCGCGGGGTCGGACCGCTCCGCCCCTAACCCGAGATAGATACCGCTGCGCAGCACATCGGGCTCTGACGCTTTCCAAATGCAGCCGAAGCGTGCGGCGGAATCGTTGCAATGCGCGGTGTTGACCCGCATGCGATTGCGCAGAATGCGATGCCCGCGGCCGATCACGAAAATGCCGCCGAACTTCATGCCAAGCAGTTCGTTGTCTTCCACCAGCACGTTACGCGACTGCATTTCGATACTGGTGTTGTTGAATACGACGCCGAAATGACCGAACGGATACCTCTCGGCCGGTCCCTTGTTGACACACGAATTCCCGCGCACGGCGCCATCGTGAAAGCCGTCGAGATCGATGCACTTGCCATCGACCTCCTCGAAGCGATTGCCCGTGTACGTGGAGGCATCTACGTTACCCGCGCTGTCGATGGCGACCGGATAGGCGCGGTCTTCGACATCGACAATCTCCGCCGGATATCCGATCCGCGCGCCGCGGTTATGCACCACCACAACATCCGTGGCATGCCCAACTTGAATGGCATCGCGGCCGATCTCTTCAAACGTGTTGTTCTCAATGCGACCGTGCGCGTTGCGCGGCGCTTTGTAGCGCGAGTGGGTCCAGACGGCGTTGCCGCGAATGCGGCGAAATGTTGAACCGAGCACCGCAAAATTTGTGCAGCCTTCTTCAAACAGAATGCCGCCCGTCGAATTATTGCGCCCGCGCTCGTTGCGTCCGCCGCTGTCCGTGACGGAGGCGTGCGCCACCGTCACAGCCGATGATGCGTTCACAATCAGCGCCATCGCGGGCATGTTTCGAAACACTACGCCTTCCACGCGCACGCGCGCGCAGTTCTCGATGAGGATTCCGGCGTTGCCGTAAAACTGCGCAAACGGCTTGTCCGACGGCGGCAGGGGCTGCGGGTGTTCCAATGCCGCTCGAGTTCCGTCGATCGACAGCCCGCGTATCGTAACGTTCCGGCACCCGCGGCAGCGCAGCATCGCACGTCCTTTAAAACCGTCCGCCGCGCGCAACGTCGCGCCGGTCCCGTCAATCGTCAGATCGTGCGCGCCATCGGGAATGCGTAGTTCGGAGACGATCGCGGTCACGCCGGGAGGCATGTGAAATACACCACTGGCCGGAATCGCGATGAGCAGAAGGAACGGGCTCAAACGCTATTCTACGATCATGCCAT
>JAICMB010000324.1 GCA_025929455.1 Bryobacteraceae bacterium
GACCCGCTACCTTCCGCCGCGTCCCGCCCGCTTCAGCGTCTCCCGCAAATCCAGCGCCCGTATTAGCCTGTGCAGATAATTCGGGTGCAGCCCGAGCAACCGCGCGGCCTGCTCGTGGTCGTACGCGGCCTGATCGAATGCGCGCAGCACCACCTCGCGCTTGGCCTGTTGCACCGCCTCCTCATACAGCGCCGCGGGCACTCCCGCCGGCCGCGATTCCATAATCGTCTCCGGCAGATCCTCCGGCAGCACCATGTCCGACGAGCCCAGCACGACGGCGCGCTCCATGGCGTTCTCCAACTCGCGCACGTTGCCCGGCCACGCGTAGCGTTGCAATAGAGGCCTGGCAGCCGGCGCTACACCCGTCACACGCCGCCCGCAATCGGCACCGTACCGCCGCGCGAAATGTTCGGCCAGGGGCAGAATGTCTTCCGGCCGCTCGCGCAGCGCGGGCGTGCGTAGCGTGATCACGTTCAGCCGGTAAAACAGGTCGCTGCGAAAGGCGCCCTTGCGAACCGCCTCCTCCAGGTTGCGATTGGTGGCCGCCACCACGCGAATGTCGAGCTTAATCTTCTGGGTGCCGCCCACGCGCTCCAGTTCTCGCTGTTGCAGCACGCGCAGAAGTTTGGACTGCAGGGCGAGCGGCATCTCGCCGATCTCATCCAGAAACACCGTGCCGCCGTCGGCCGCCTCCAGCTTGCCCTTGCGTTGTGTGTACGCGCCGGTGAACGCGCCTTTTTCATAGCCGAACAGTTCGCTTTCGAGCAACGATTCCGTTAGCGCCGCGCAGTTGATCGCCATGAACGGGGCATGCGAACGGCTGCTACCCATATGCACCGCGCGCGCCACCAGTTCCTTACCGGTGCCGCTTTCGCCAAGAATCAACACGGTGCTGGCGGTCCGCGCCGCGCGCGCGATCTTCTCGCGCAAATCGTCCAGTAGCGCGCTATGGCCGACCATTTCGCTCGAAGCCGCCACCTCCTCGCGCAGAACCTCGTTTTCATACCGCAGCGATTCCATAGCGAGCGCGTTCTCCCACGCCGTGCTCGCGATCATCGCCAGCGCCGAGAGCGCTTCCAGGTGCTCGTTCGTAAATCGCAGGCGCACCCCGTCGCAGGCCAAGTAGAGAATTGCCGCGTTGGAGCCGCGCACCACGACGGGAGCCGCAAGAACGGCCGGCGTCCCCGGAGCGGACAGTGGTTCCTGCATTCCGCCCAGCAGCGCCGGCACGCGCTTGTCGATAGCGGCGCCGGCCGGGTCCATCGCCCAAACTTGGAAATCGCCCGAAGGCGCCAGCACGGCAGCGCTATCGCACGGTATGGTGTCGCGCAGCACGGCTACGATGTTTTGTGACAGCTTGCCGCGGAGCGATTCGCTCGAGGCATCTTCCATGGCGCGGAAGGAATGCAACATCATCGTGATGCGCAGCAGCAGCGCCATGTCGTGCCGCTCAATGGCCGAGCGCGGCACCGGAAAATCGGAGACGGAGATTTCGCGCGAGCTCGCCGGGTTCACGAGCATCGTTCCATCCGACGACGCGCCTTCGTTCCGCTCCGGCGTGTTGCCGAGCGCGAGCATTAATACCGTTGCGCCAATACGAATTTCATCGCCCGGCGCCAGCGCGCGCTCCGTCACCTTCTCGCCATTGACAAATGTACCGTTGTGGCTGTCCAGGTCCACCACGCGGCAACCCTCGGCGCCGCGCACGAACGCGCAGTGCCGCCGCGACGCGCCGGAATCGTCTAAAACCAAGTCGTTGCTCGAATGCCGCCCGAGCGTCGTACGTCCCTCCGGCAACTCCCAGCGCGTCCCCGCCTGCTGGCCCGAAGCAATAACGAGCACAGGTTCGTCCACAACGGCAGCCATGGCAACGAGGATACCGCCGCGCGAGCGCGGGTTGCGGGTGCTAAACGTTCGGATTGCGCGCACGCGTGCACCAAGATGCTGTGGTGCGGCCGCCCTGTTTATAACGATCGCGTTCACCCTTTCGGTTCAATGCTGCGGCGCAACGGGTCGTGCGGCGTCACAAGTTACGCAGCAGTGGCGCCGTGACAACCTGAGCCGCCGCGGAGCTCTCCGCACACCACCGGACAGTCTCTATGAGTGGCGCCCCGGCTCGGCTGACTTCGGAAAACAGGTTGCGTCCCTGTGGGTAAGCACGCCGTGAAAACCGCGATCGAGTTCCCGGTTGCGACCGTGCGCTACGAAGACCTGCGCTGCCACTGATCCAACCAGCGCGTATTCGGCAAGCGCCTGCGCCTCATGCTGATGAGTACCGTCGTCAGCCGCTAAACCACCATCGACAAACGTACTGTGGCTTCGGCTCAGCATTTCCGGAGACGTCGCCGCCGGCTTTCTCTCGCGCCTGGCCAACCCGTCGCACTGCATACGACGGCGAGCCGCGCCTCCTCTGCCGGGAATCGGTTTGGGCGTAAACAGCGGCCAACGCGGTCCAGGAATTCTGGCCGCGGCGCCACCGTCGCGCTCGCCATCGTTCCCGTCCGGCGTAGACCATTTGCTCCGTAAACCTTTGTATTGAAAGCGCCAGCTCAGCACCCCCGCCAGACGCCGCGACATCCAATAACTAGGAATGAAGGCTATGCGAAAAACATCACTCGGTATGCTAGGCACAGCGGCGCTGGCTGCGGTCGCGCTGGTGATTCCGGCGCACGCCGCCGTGATACCGCAGCCGGGAGCGCTTAACTACATCGAAGGCGATGCCGCCATTAACGGCAGCGCCATTTCGTCCAGTGCTGTCGGCTCCGCTCAATTAAACACGGGGGATACTCTCGAGACCTCTTCCGGCCGAGCGGAGATTCTGCTCACGCCGGGCGTCTACTTGCGCGTTGGACAGGGGAGCGCGGTCCGCATGGATTCGCCGTCGATCACCGACACGCGTGTTGCCGTGCTCCGCGGCCAGGCCATGGTGGAGGCGGACGAAATCCACGACCAAAATAATATTCAGATCGCCGAGGGGCCCGCTGTCGCGCGCCTTGAAAAAACCGGTATCTACAACTTCAACGCCAACGCCGGCTCCGTCGCGGTTTTCGACGGCAAGGCCACCGTCTGGCAGGGCGATAACAAAGTCGAGCTGAAGAAAGGCCGCCAGGTTTACGTCGGCGGTCCGCTGAAAGCGCAGAAATTCGACGTCAAGGATGCCGAAGCTGCCGATCCGCTATACCAGTGGAGCAGCTTGCGCAGCCAGTACCTCTCTGAAGCAGCGGCCGCGACCGCTCGCACCTACGTCATCAATAACGCCGGCTGGTATGGACCGGGCTGGTATTGGAACCCTTATTGGAGTTCCTACTCGTTCATCCCCGGCGCGGGCGTTCTGTACAGCCCCTTCGGATGGGGCTTCTATTCGCCCGTGTATATGTACCGCTACGCGCCGTATTACTACTACAATCGCGGCGGTTCCGTGACGCAGCGGCCGACGTTCCCGGGACGCTCGCACGGTTCCAACCTGGCGATTCCGCCGGTTGGCCACGCGCGTGCCCCGATGGTGCAACCGCGCGAGTTTGCGGCGCCGCCTGTAATGCGCGCGCCTTCAGTCCCGATGAGCGGCTCACACGGCCGTCATTAATCGATCGTAAATATAAATCGCGCAGCCAGCTTCGGCCGGCTGCGCTTTCTTTTTAGCTGCGAAGATTCTCGCATCACGGCCGACGCGGCCGCGGAGAGGACAGCCAGCAAGACTGGCCGTCCTACTGCATGCGCACAAAAAAGCCGGGACCCAAGTGAACGGGCCCCGGCGGTGGGAGTTGGTGCAGTCGGCTACTCTTGCTTTGTTGAGATGAACTGAATATCGAACCGCGCCGTGGACTGCAGACCTTTCGCGTCGGTCACGACGAGGTTGAAGAAGTAATCTCCTACGTTACCGCTTAACTGAACAGTGGGAGTCGACGTACTTCCTCCTATAATCGACGACCCCTGGTTCTCAACGCTGAGATTAAACGCCAGCGGTGTGTTGCCGGTGGGACTGCTGGAGCCGGAGAAATCCAATACCACAGTACGGGCGAGAGTCTGGCAGAGCACGGTGCCGTTGTTGCTGCCCTGCAGGACGCCCGGACCGCTGCACGTCAGGCCCTGGCCGCCGATAACGATGATGGGCGGCTGACCGGTTGGTTGCGTCACCGGTACCGTCACGGTGGCGGTGGCCGGCTTGGTTCCCGCGCCGCCCGTCGCCGTACAGGTATAGGTGGTGTTGGTGGTCGGGTTGACCGTCACTTGGCCGCTGCTGTTCAATGCGCCGGCGTCGTTAATCGTCACCGTAGTGGCGTTCGACGACAGGCACGTGAGGACAACCGGGGCGCCGGGTGAGGGACTCGTCGCCGGGCTGGCGGTGAACGACGTGATCGTTGGACTGGCCGCGCCGCCCGTTACGGTCACGGTTGCCTGGGCGGTGGTCTGCCCGGTCTTATTAGTGGCCGTCAGAGTATAGGTGGTGGTTTGCGTTACCGTCACCGACTGCGAGCCGGAAAGCTGGACGCTTCCAACGTTGGGCGTAATAGTTACGGTCTCGGCGTTATCCACTTGCCACGAGAGCGTGGACGTTCCGCCGGCGCCGACGCTGGTCGGGCTCGCGGTAAACGAGACGACGCGCGGCGCGCCACCCCCAGTCACCTGAACGGTAATGTTGCAGGTGGCGGAGGCGAACTGGTTGGTTGCCGTGACGGTGTACGTCGTGGTGGCCGTTGGCGAAACGACGAACGTGCCGCTAGGCTGCACGTTGCCGACGCCATTGTTGACCGTTACCGTGGTCGCGCCCTGCGTGGCATACAGAATGGTCGCCGACTCGCCCGCCATAATGC
>JAICMB010000201.1 GCA_025929455.1 Bryobacteraceae bacterium
CACCGTGGCCTTCGTGATGTGCTGGCCCTGGCAAAGCTGCTGGAAACACTTCGGCGACGACGTATCGATGTATTTCGATACTGTGAAATCGGAAAGCGATGCCTTGCCCGCGCCCCCGCCTTCACCCGTCGCAATGCTGGTCGGGTTGGTTGCCCCGAAGCTAAAGCTTTGAAGATCGATGGCCTTCTTGCTCTTAAAAACGCTGTCCTGCGTTTCGCCGTCGATCCCATCAAGCATCAGAAAATAATCAACTGCCATTTGAGTCTCCTATCGAAAGTAAATGCAATCTGCTACGAAATTATTTCCGGGCCGAGGCCGGCAGCTCCGCTACCAGACGCAGGGAAACGGAAAGCTCATCCAGTTGGAAGTGCGGCCGCATAAACGCCACGGCGCGGTACACGCCGGGCTTCCCGGGCACTTCCGAAACCTCGATGTTGGCATCGCGCAACGGGCGCTGCGCCTTCACCGCCGCCGGCGCGGTGTCGTCCGGCGTCACGTAGTTGCTGATCCACTGATTCAGGAAGCGCGAGCAATCTTCGCGCGACATGAAGCTGCCGATCTTATCGCGCATCATCGCTTTCAAATAGTGCGCGAAACGGCAGGTGGTGAGAATGTACGGCAGTTGTGCGGACAGCCGCGCGTTCGCGTTCGCCGCTTCCTTGTCGTACAGCTTGGGCTTTTGCCCCGACTGCACGCTGAAGAATGCTGCGTAATCCGTGCCCTTGCAGTGCACCAGCGGAATGAATCCCTGGTCCGCGAGTTCCTTCTCGCGCCGGTCCGTGATCGGCACTTCGGTCGGGCACTTCATGGCAACATCGCCTTCGTCGGTGTAGAAGTTGTGCACCGGCAGACCTTCCACCAGCCCGCCGCCTTCCACGCCGCGAATCGCCGCGGTCCAGCCGAACTGGTTGAACGCCTGCGTCAGCCGTGCGCCGAGCGCGTAGGCCGCATTCGCCCAGCAGTATTTCGAGTGGTCCGTCCCATCCACGTTCTCTTCGTAATTGAACGCCTCGATGGTCTTGTTGTCCTTACCGTAGGGCAGCCGGATCAGCATGCGCGGCACGCACAGGCCCACATAGCGGGAGTCCTCGCTCGCGCGGAACGACTTCCACTTGGCATATTCGGTGGTGTCGAACACCTTTCCCATATCGCGCGGCGCATCCAGTTGCTGGAAGCTCTCCAGGTTGAACATGGTCGGGTTCGCCGCCGTCAGGAACGGCGCGTGCGCCGAAGCCGCCACTTGCGAAATGCGCTCCAGCGTCTCGACATCTTCGGGCGCGCGGCCGAATTCGTAATCGCCCACCAGCGCCGCGAACGGAGCGCCGCCAAAGACACCGAACTCTTCCTCGTAGACCTTCTTAAATAGCGCGCTCTGATCGAACTCGGGGGCACGCTGCAGGTCGCGCAGCAGTTCCTTCTTCGAAACGTTCAGCACCTTGATCTTGCACATGACGCTCGTTTCGGTCTGGTCCATCATGTACTTCAAGCCGCGCCAGGTCGACTCCAGCTTCTGGAATGACGGGTGGTGCAGGACTTCATTGAGCTGCAACGACATCAGATGGTCGATCTGCGCGATGCGGGCTTTGATCATGGCCTCGACATCGGGCGCCACCGTCATCGATTCATTAATGACTTGCTTGACGAATTCGCGCACCAGGTCCCGGCCGCGCTCCTTCGTCGTGGACATGCGGCCTTCCTGAACGATCTGATCGAGAAGCCCGCCGCCCTGTTCTTCAACGACTGCCTGCTGCGCGGCCGCCGCCGCCTGTTGCTGCTCAGCCATTCGACTCCTCCTTGCCATCGCCCAGCTCGGCCTTCAGCTTGCCGAGTTTCTCGGTGTTGCTGACCGCATCGAGCAGCACCTCTTCGAGCTTATCGTTGCCCTGCAGCGAACCCTGCAGATCTGCGAGCTTCTGCCGCAGGTCGAGCAACTTCTTTAACGGCTCCACCTGCCGCGCGACGTTCTCCGGTTCGAAGTCGTCGAGACTCTTGAAGTGCAAATCGACTTTCAATTGCGGAGCGTTGGGGTCTTCGCTCAACTTGTTCTCGACTGCGTACGCCAGGTGGGGCTTCATGCCCGCCAGCACGCTGTCGAAATTATCGGGGTTCACTTCCACGAACTTGCGGTCGCGCAGGCGCGGCAGCGGTTCCGAGGGCTGGCCCGTGAAATCTCCTAGTACGCCCATCACAAAGGGCAGTTCCTTCATCTCGATGGCGTCGCCGACCTCCACGTCGTACGTGATGTGTACGCGCGGCGGGCGAACGCGGTCGAGCTTATGTTGTGTACTTGCTCTAGCCATTCAATTGCCTCACTGTAGCTGCGGATTGAGAATTACGAAATGATCGGGCTCCCATTGGATACAGCGGAATTCGCGAGTGCTAAGGGTCAAAATTCCTTGCGCGGCCGCGCGATCTGTTCCGCGTTGCGGCGCGACACGCCGCCGGCGGACTTTGGGATGAAAACGGGAGTATTCTCCCGGAGCGCCGTGCATGGGGTTGTACCAGCCGGGCATGGACACCGGCAGCTACTGCGAGCGGCCGTGGTATGCCTTCTAGAGAGTCCGTCGTTGAGTATATGTGTGCGCCCGTACCAAGTCAAGCGGAAACCAACATACCCCGTTAATTCGGTGGGGTTTAGGGGTGTGGGGAAGGGAGAACAGCGGGCGAAACGCAAGGAGGTACCCCGCGCCCTCGAGCGTCTGCACCATTGCCGATTCACCCAAGGTGGCGCGACCGGTCGCCTTTCGCCGGTTGCGCATCGCGCCGCGGCGTTGGATATTTCGATCGCCCATGCCGACAGCGAAGCGCTGGCGTGCCCTATCACTCTCACGATGTCTGTTCACCACAGGACGCCGACAACCGAACGTCGTAAAACCTTGCTCCGCATTTTGCGATTCCGCCAGCACATCATAAGTCGCGGTAGCAGATGAAACCTGGAGAGATTTATTCGATAGCGATCGTCACGCCGCTCTGTGATGGCGTACCGCCGATCGCGATCGTCACCGGAACGGCAGGCCCGGGCTCGACGCCGTCTGGCACGCGCGCGTTCACCTGCAGCAGTCCCGCCGTCGCTCCTCCCGCGGCACCGCAGTAGAGCACCTCTGCACTATGCCCGCCAATGTTTACCGTGCACGGCTGCGCGGGCACGGGCAGCAGGTCGAGCGCGACGCGGCCGTCGACGCCCGGCGGATTGGTGATGCCTTCGCCGGTACCGTAGATGCTGACGACGGCGCCCCGCGCGGCGGGATTGATCGCGGAATTCACGGTGTGATCGGCATTAAGAATCGCGCCCGGTCCCCCGCCGCTGGAATCGATCGTGAAGAGCGCGGGCGCGATCGCTGTCACCGGAACGGTGAACGCGTCCGAGCGCACGCCCTGATATTCGACCTGCACATGCGCGGTTGCGGCGAGCGCGGCCTCATACGGAACGACAGCCGCGACGGCGTGCTCCGACACGTAAACCAGCGGGGACGCGATGCCATCGAACAGCACGCGCGCGCCTGCGAGCGAATTCGCTATATACCCGCGATCCGGGGTGAGTGTTGCGGTCTGCAATTGCGCGGGACCGAGGTTCTTGCCCGCGATATAGACGATCTCGCCAGGCGCGATCGCGTGCGCATCATAGGACGCGGCGTTGGCGACGGCCGCGATAGCGGGCACGGGGCCGGACGCGGGCGCATGCACCACGAACAGCGTGAGCGAGCGTGCCGGAAATATCGCGGGAATGGCGCCGCCGCCGATGGGCGCATCGGGCTGTTGGACGACGGCGTTTAAATTCGCGGCGCTGTATCGGTAAACCTGCGCCGCGGCGGGAAGTTGAAAATTTGCGATAGCGACGGAACTGGAAAGATCGGTCGTCGTCTTGTTAAGGACCAGGATCGTCAGCGTGTTGTCGGAGCGTTGGGCGGCGAAAATCGAAAGCTGGTCGGGATCGCCAGTGCTGGCGGCAACGCTTGTGTCTCCAAAACGCCCGCCCGCGCCGTCATAGTTAAGGAACATGCGAAACGCGTATGCGCCGGGCTGCACGGGCGCGGGAGGGCCCCACAGCGCGCCGAGATCGAGCGCCTCGCGCCCGAAGATGCCGAGGATGTCGGCCTGCGCAATCGCTCCCGTGATGTCGTCGAGCGCGCCCCAGTTATACTCCGTAATCGCGGTGCGCGTGCCGGGATAGTTGTTGTTCACCCACTCGCGCATGCGTGGAACGAGACGCGGCGCCTCCGTTATGTCGCTGTTGCCGTGCGTGTAGTTGGGATCCCAAAACAGCCGTGTGGATGTGAGCCGGAGCTGGTCCATCGCGGGGTCGCCGGCTTTTCCGAAGCTGATCCCATCGGGCGCGATGTAGGCGTGCACGTCGACGTAGTCGAGCAGGCGTGCGCCGTGCTGCTGTTCGTAATCGCGCATCTGCTGCAGGTACCATTCGACGAACGCGACGTTGCCGTGCGCCATGCGATCGATGGGATTGTCGCCGCATTTGTACGGAAACGTGCTCCAGCCGCTGACGAAGTCAGTGGCGGAATAGAAGTACCCGCACCAACCCGCCGCAACCGGACCGGTGATCAGCGCCGTGGGATCGACCGCTTTAACGACAGCGCCGTAGCGAATGCCGCGCGCGAGCATTTCATCGTACGTGGCCGGCTGCGGATGAATGTCCATGTGCACGCCGAACCACCATTCCGGCTCGTTGTCGAGGTTCCAGATTTGCACGCCGCCGCGCGCGCCACGACCATATTTAGTGGTGAGGTGATCGAGCCACGCCTGCGCGAATGTTTCATCGACGCGCATGCTGGTGTCGGCGGGATCGTTATTCGTGATATGCGTTTTGCCGTCCGGCTTGATGCCGTTGCCGCAGTCGGCATCGTACGGATTGGTCTTTTGCTGCGGCCCGTATTTTACGACGCTGTAACCGCACGCGTGCCCGCGACCTTTCGGCAGCCAATCGAGCATGGGAACCGTTCCGATCGATACCGTGCCCGTGCGGAGATTGTCTTCGACAAAGCGGTCGAACGCGGACCCGTTCGGCAGCACGGAGACATCGGCGTCGTCGTAAGGATAGTTCTCGAAATAATAATCGGAGGCCGAGTTGTATGTGTCGTTCTTCCAGTTGTAGCGAGTGGCCGCATCGCCGCCCCAGCGCTTTACGCCGATGTGAAGCTGATGCGCCAGGCCCTGGTCCGAGTAATCGTTGATGCCGTAAATGAGCGGACTGATCGGATGTCGTGCAGCGGCCGCGTCGACCGAGAGCGCGGGTCCGGTCGCGGCGGCTACCGCGGCGGGCAGCGAAATGAGTAGTAAGGCAGCTCCGGCCTGTCGCATAAAAATAGAAATCTCAGTTTATGCGACCGTAACTTCCCCGGTACGGCTGTCGCCCCTGTACAATGGATCACACTATGGAACGCAGAACCTTTCTTGCCGGCGGCATGGTTGCTTTACAGCGGGCGTTCGGAGCCAATGACAAAGTGAATGTCGCGATCATTGGTTTGGGCGGCCGCGGCAAAGATCATGTGCGCACGTATCTGAAAATTCCGGAGGCACGCATTGCCGCGCTGTGCGACGTGGACACCGCGCAGATGGAGCGCGCCACCGCAATGGTGCAACACGCGGGCGGCGAAAAGCCCAAACTCTATCAGGACCTGCGCAAACTTTACGAGGACAAAGATGTGGACGCGGTGTCGATCGCGACGCCGAACCACTGGCACGCGCTTGCGACCGTGTGGGCATGTCAGGCTGGTAAGGACGTGTACTGCGAGAAGCCGGCCAGCTACAACATCTGGGAAGGCCAGCAGATGCTGAAGGCCGCGCGCAAGTACAACCGCATGGTGCAAATCGGCATGCAGAGCCGCAGCATGGCGCACAAGCGGCGCGCCGCGGAGTTGTTGCATGGCGGCGCGATCGGCAAGGTGTATATGGCGAAGGGCCTGTGCTACAAGCGGCGCCCGTCGATCGGGCACACACCGCCGGAGCCGGTGCCTGCGGGCCTGGACTGGAACGAATTCCTCGGGCCCGCGCCGATGCGGCCGTTCACGCGCAACCGCTTTCACTACAACTGGCACTGGTTCTGGGACACCGGCAACGGCGACATCGGCAACCAGGGCATCCACGAGATGGATGTGGCGCGCTGGGGACTCGGACGCGGGTTGCCCACGCGAGCGGTTGCGACCGGCGGAAAATTCGTGTACGAGGACGATCAGGAAACCCCGAACACGCAGCTTGCGAGCTTCAACTACGGCGACGCGGAACTGGTGTTCGAGGTGCGCGGGTTGCCGACCAATGGCGAGGGCGAGATCCATCGCGGCGGGCCGAACGTGGTCGGAGATCTTTTCTACGG
>JAICMB010000247.1 GCA_025929455.1 Bryobacteraceae bacterium
ACAGTTCATGGGCTTGAGCTGATACTCGGCGTCGTCCAGCTCCATGCGCGAGAACATGTTCTCGGAGTAGAAATTCGCGTGTCCCGAAATTTTCCACAGGTCGTGCCGCATCACGTGCGGCGTGTAGACCAACGCGTAGCCGCGCGCCAGATACTGGTCGCGCATCCAGTCTTCGAGGATTTTGCGCACGCGCCCGCCCTTCGGCAGCCAGAAAATCAGCCCGGGTCCCGCGACGTCGCTGATCGTGAACAGCTCCAGCTCCTGCCCCAGCTTGCGGTGATCGCGCTTCTTCGCTTCTTCGAGCTTTTCGAGATACTCGGCGAGTTCCTTGCGATTGAAGAACGCGGTGCCATAGATGCGCTGCAGGCGCGCGTTGTGCTCGTTGCCCTTCCAGTACGCGCCGGCTACGGAGAGCAGCTTGAACGCTTTTAAACGTTTCGTCGAAGGCACGTGCGGACCGCGGCAGAAGTCGATGAAATTCGGCCCCAGCGTGTATTCGGAAAACGTCTGGCCCGCTTTCTCTTCGATGAGCTCGCGCTTCATCCAGTCGCCCGCGTACTTGCGCAAGCCCTCGTCTTTGCCGGTCATGATGCGCTCGAAGTGCAGGTCTTTCTCCTGCAACTCCCACATACGCTTCTCGATTTGTTCGAGGTCTTCGGGCGTGAAGGGCGTCTCACGCTGGAAGTCGTAATAGAAACCGGTTTCAGTCGGCGGACCAACGCCGAGTTTAGTCTCGGGGTACAGTTCGAGGACCGCCGCAGCCAGCAGGTGCGCGGTCGAGTGCCGGTAAACCTGCAGCGCATCGAGATCGCGCGACGTCAGCACCTGTAGGGTCGCGTCGTTTTCGAGCGGCCGCGTGAGGTCGTAAAGGTCCCCATTGACGCGCGCGACCACGGCATCGTCGGCAAGCCGCGGGCTGATCGCACGCGCGATTTCGATCGGTTTCGTACCTGCCGCAACCGTCTGCTGGCTGCCGTCCGGCAGAGTTACGGTAATGCTCTGGCTCATTAAGATTCAGGTTAGCAAGGGCGGCGTGGGAGGGGTATTTTGCAGCGCAAAAGCAGCTAATCAAATAGATACACGACCCGAACCAATGTCGACCGGTACAGCGATTTGCCGGGCGCTCTGTCGTAATGAACTCATCGGCCTCTGACAAATGCGCGGCTGCGATGCGCAGCGCGTCCATAGCCGAGTGCCCTGACTTTGCGGCTTCCGCTTGAGCTACTGCTTCGATTTGGGCGACATCGCGGGCCCATTCGGCCGCGCGGAAATACGCGTCGTAGAACGCCGTTTCGAGTTCTTTTTTGTGATACCCCACCTTCAGTACAAGTTCAAGGTGAATGAACGCGCTGGTCAGGAACGTCCGCGCTGCGTCTTCGAGAATCTCCAGCGCGTGCTCGCGATCGCGGCTGACCGAACGTGCGGCGGCCAGGATAACACCGCTATCGAGGAACGTTCGAACCATTCGGGTCAGCGGATGCCGCCACGCCGCTCCGCTAGTTCTGGTTCGATCTCGCGCCGTGTGAGCGGCTTTTTCTCCCGACGGGGCGATCTTTTCCCTTATGCGGCGCAGTTTCCGGCCGAGTTCGGATGGAGGGGGCTCAGGTGCACTCTCCTCCGGTTTTGGTTCCGCCGCAGCCGGTGGAAGACAGCCCGGCACAAACCGAACAGCCGCTGCACAATCCGCGCTACATTGACGCCTTGCAGATTCGTTCCGAACAGATGCTCGTGCTCGACGAGGTCCGCTCGCCCGAGTTTGAGGACTACATGCTGCGGCACATGCGCGAGTTCAGCCCGCTGCACTCGGACTCACTCGGTGAAGCCGGCATGCGCACGCTCATTCAAACCGGTATGGAGCGCGCTAAGGCGCACCGGTTCACGCATCGCGGCGCGGTGCGTTTCTATATCGAAACCATGATCCTGCTGGGGGTGGATTTCGACACCGACCCGCAATACGCCGGCGCCGGCAAGATCCTGCGCGGCACGCAAGCGGCTGATGAAATGCAGCGAGCAGACGCGTTGCACGACTGGCTGATGCCGCTGGTTGATACCGTTGCGGGGCACAATCGCGAGCATGCCCGGCGTGCCCTCGAACGCGCTCGCAAGCTGCCGTTCCAACCGATCCCGTTGTCGCGGCCGGACTTCCAACAGGCCGCCATCGCGCGCATGAACAAGAATCATCCCGAGAAAGCCGCCTACATCGGCGAGGCCGCCCTCGCGGGTCTCATCCCCCGCGCGTTGGAAGAAGCGCGCAGATACAACGTGGCCACCGACGCTGGCGTTTGCCTGTTTCTTGGATTGATGTACGCTGTCGGGCACGGCGTCGCGCACGACCCGAAGTATCCTTGGATTGCACAGACACTTACGAACCCGGCCATTCCGGACGCCACCAAACGCGTGGACCGGCTCTACTCGAAAACCATGACCTATCTCGATCACGTCCTCGAGCACCTGGCGCGGAGAGCGTAACGAATGTGCTTCAGCGGCGGCGGCAATCCGGCGAGGCCGAGTGGTTCGGGAAGCGGCTGTGCGGCCGGACACGGGCCCTACGATACACAAGATGCGGCTGCACGGGCGGCGTTGCAGAATGCGAATCCGCAGTCCATCAACGCCAACCGCGAATACGCTGGATTGGTTTACCGTGGCAGCGACGGCAAATACTATTACACTGGTCCGGTACAAGGCAGCGACCAGGGGGCGAATCCACGCAACGCCCCGGCCCCCGCGGGTTCAACAGTGGTCGGCGATTATCATACCCATGGTGACTACTCCACCGCCGATCCGCATACGGGCGCGGCCGTGCGGACGAGCGACCCCGCGCATGACGATTTCAACAGCGATCATTTTTCAACGACGGACAAGCACGGCATCGCCTCGGACGGCAGCGGCGTACCTGGTTACGCAGGATACCTGGGGACGCCGAGCGGAACATTCCGCCGCTACGATCCGGCGACCGGAAGCGATACCACTTTATGAGCGGACGCACGGTAATCGGTGGAGTCGCTCTGCTTTGTGCGGGAGGTGTTATCAACATGGCCGATGCAGGTCAGATCAAAGTGATTGACAAGCTGCAGGGCAGCAGCCTGGCCGCAATACACGCGGCCGCCAGTGCGCTCCAGCGGCGCCATACCGATCCGGCGCGCTACCAAATAACGGTCGTACGGGAAAACACCTCGGAGGTCGTGCTGTTCCATGATGAAAATGCCCCGGAAGGCGCGGGGCGGGATATCGGCGTGCGTGCCGGAAACGCTGTCGAACTCAGCGCGGCGGCTGCGGCCACACTTACGTCTAACACCGGCGCGGCGAAGGTCGCCGATATAATCAGCGGCACGAGCCTAAGGCCGTTGCTTACGGCAGCGGAGGTATTCCAAAAACGCGTTCCAGACCTGTCGGGCTACAACGTTACGTTATTACGGGACGGCGACTCACTCGTAGTCACGTTCACGGACAAAGAAGCGGCAGCGGGCGGACGCGGCAACCCTGGCCAGCGCCCAGGTTTCGAGGTCGCCATGGACCCGCGCGACATGCGAGTGCTGCGGTCCAACTTCATCCGCTAACGCGCAGGCCGCCCGCACCCCGTGCGTTACCATGAAAGCGAAATGCCTGCCACCACCGAGCCCGGAGTGTTCGATGAATCGGCGTTGGTGGAACGCGCCCGCACGGGCGATACCGCCGCTTACAACGAGCTGGTGACCCGCTATGACCGCAAGATCTTCCGGCTGGCAAAGCACATCACACAGAACGATGAAGATGCCGAAGACGTCCTGCAGGAAACCTTCCTGAAGGCGTACGAGCACCTGCCGGATTTCCAGGGGCAGTCCAAGTTTTATACCTGGCTCGTGCGTATCGCGGTCAATGAGTCTCTCATGAAGCTTCGCAAGCGTAAGTCCAGCCGTACTGTGCCGCTGGACGAGCCGCTAGATACGGGCGAAGACACGGTGGTGCGGGAAATCGCGGTGTGGGACGACAATCCCGAACAGCGTTACTCGCGCGAAGAACTCGGTCAAATCCTGAATGACGCGGTTGACAGCCTAAAGCCAGCTTTTCGCACCGTTTTTGTACTACGCGACATCGAAGAATTGAGCACGGAGGAGACAGCCGAGTCGCTGGGAATTTCGATACCCGCGGTAAAAAGTCGGCTGCTCCGCGCGCGCCTCCAGCTTCGGGAGAAGCTGACACGGTTCTTCAAGCGGAAAGGGGACGACGTTTTTGCTTACCTGTAAAGAGTTTCTGCAGGAGCTGAACGAGTATCTCGACGAGAGCGTCGATGCGGAGCTCAAAACACGGTTGGAGGCGCACGTCAATGAGTGCCCCAACTGCTGGGTCATCGTGGACACCACTAAGAAAACCATCCAGGTCTATAAGGGCATGGAGCCGAAGGTGATCCCCGAGGACGTGCACACGCGGCTGATGCTAGCGGTAGAGAAGAAACTGGCGGCGGGACGCGGAGCGCGCATGCCGCAAGCCGGCGAAGCAAGCGCCGGCGGCAGCACACAGTCCAAACTTTAGCGCCCCGCTTGGCTTGTCGCGCACGCCAGCTCCCGATGGACGCGGGCACGCTCAAATCCGCACGCCGCGAGCACCTCGCGGACCTGTCCGATCCGGCTGGACCACGCCGGAAACTCTACTTCGACACAAGCAGGGGCATGCCGTAGCTCCGGATTGATGGGAAAGTCCAGATGCGCGAGCGAATCGAGTAACTCCTCGACACGCCTCGGCTCCACCTCGATACACACCGAAACAAGTTCACCTTCTCCGCCGCGAAGCGCAGACTCCTGCATGAGGCAATCCTCCTTCGGTGAACCGGCTACAGCCCCCGACTGTTTAGGGCTGGCGAACGTAAAAAACCCCTGGGCGGGGTGCCACAGGGGTGAATGTTCGTGAAGACCGACTCACCTTTAGCACTTTTTATCGTGGTTGCAATTAGCTGGCCTCCAAAGAATGAAGCCTAAATCAATCCACGTCCATCCTTAGAGTACCACCCTTAGGGAGGTACTGCAAGAAGAATTATGGCTCACTCACCGCCCCCCGCTTGCGAGAGCAAGGCCGTAAATTCCGGCGGCAGCGGACGCGCCTTCTCCGTCGCGAGATCCATGCAAACAATCACCAATTTCCCATCGGCAACGGGCCTATCTTTTACGCTTGCTGCTAACGCCAACGTGTACGAGCTGCGGCCGATCCGTTCCACCCGCAGCGTGAGATCAACCAAGTCATCGGCTACGATCGCACCCGTATAGTTACATTCCACGCGCACACGTGGAAAACTGTATCCGCGTCGGAACGAATCGCCATAATGTGCGCCAAATGCGCGAAGAAAATCCTGTTCGGCAGCCTCGAAATAGCGCAGCATCGCTGAGAAATGAATCCGCCCCGAAGCATCCGTGTCGGCGAAACGGACTCGCACGGCGGTCGTAAAGGCCATGCGCGCTTAGACCCAGATGCGTTCGATGGGAACGCCGCGGCCGCACAAGTCACAGGAGGCGGCGTCCGAGTAATACATGGCATCGAGTTTGGCGAGATAGTAGAACGGTAGCGGGCTGAAGTCCGGTGTCGTAGGTGTCGGCTGATACACCATGACTGCGAGCGCCACCACCTGCCCGCCGCGTGATTCCACCAGTCGCTTCATTTCGGAGAGCTTGCGTCCGGAGCGCAGAATATCGTCCACCAGCAACACCTTCTCGCCCGGCTCTACTTCGAGGAATTGCCGGAAGCGTAGCGGCTCGTTCTCGT